>NZ_JBFTLQ010000067.1:0-43414 GCF_056396525.1 Cupriavidus sp. 05T41 | reverse complement strand
GTAGCTCTCATCGGCCTTGAAGCGATGGAGCGCGAGGCGGTCTTCCTTCGAATAGATCGCCACGGTCCGGATATTCATCTCGGCAGCCGCGCGCATCACGCGGATGGAGATCTCGGAACGGTTGGCAATCAGCAGGGATTTGATCGGGGTGTAGTCCATGGGGCATCAGGAAACTATGTTGCCGTGCACTACGCATGACAACGAAATGTCAGAGAGAAGCGCTTCATGTCAAGTCATCCACACGACTGGAGTCAACACTATGCAATAAATACGGCACCAGAAATAGGAGCACAGCCTGAGAACAAGCCCTTCCATCCACAGGAACTGGCCAACACGCATAAAACTGCATCCTATTGCTTTTTTCTTAACACAAGAATGCATATCTGCCGCGTGCATTTATTTTTTAAATACTGAATCCAGTTTTTAAATTGTGGCGACGGTTTTACTTCTTGCGCGCAGCGCAGGCCGGTCCAAGTCATTCACCGAAGTAACGATGCTGCGACTAATTACGTCACGCCGGATGCGGGATAGCCAATTCTCCACCTTGCTCAGCCAGGACGAATAGGTGGGCGTGAAGTGCATGTGTACGCATCGATGAGCCCGCAGGAGTCCTGGACGTGCGACGTCTTGTGGCTGCTCACGTTGTCACAGATCACGTGGATTTCCTGACCACCGTGCTGAGGGCCACAATATAGGTCAGAAACGCCACGAACTGCTCGCAGATGTGACGCGCCGCGGTCTTGCGCAGCACGTCTCCGGTGGCCGTATTCAACGCGGCAAAGTGGCTCAATGTGCCATTGCGCTTGTACTCTCCATGCCAATCGGCTGTCATTCGCGATTAGTTCGAGCAATATTGTCAATTAACCGGCCAGACTTCTATATAAAAGGCGGGATCCAACCGGATTCCGGAGTGACGAAATTACTTCGCTCTACGACCGCCTCAGTAATGTGGCAATGTCGATGCGCTCCGTCTGGGTGGCCCCCCGCAGGCGGACTACCCAGATGGGCATGCGGGCGCTTGCCCATGATCATGGTTATGCGAGGGCATTGCGGCGAGCGCCGTCCACTTTTTCGATCCCCGATTTCGTGATTCTCGGTGCCGTAATGGGATCGAAGCTGAAGGCGCCAAGATGTGCCCAGGCGGAATTGTATTGGACGGGCATGCGAGCTTCCTCGGTGCGGTCCAGTTGCAGTGCGGCGCGAAGTGGCCAATAGGGGTCCCGCAGCATTTCGCGCGCCATCATAACGATGTCCGCCTTTTTCTCCCGCAGGATCGCCTCGGCCTGCTCGGCCTTGTCGATCCAGCCGACTGCGGCGACCGGCATCGTTGCTCCTTCGCGAATCGCCGCAGCGCCGGGTACTTGGTAGCCCGGTCCGACCGGAATCGTCGGATGGGGCACGGCTCCGCCCGAGCTAACGTCAACCAGGTCCACACCCTCATCCTTGAGCCAGCGAGCAAGCTCAATCGTCTCTTCGACACTCCACCCGCCTTCTACCCAGTCGGTGTATGACAGCCGGAAGGCTAGCACCCGGTCGGCCGGCCAGACCCGGCGTATCGCGCGAGCCACCTCGAGAGTGATTCGACAGCGATTTTCGAGCGAACCGCCGTAGGCATCCGTCCGATGGTTCGATAGCACTGAATTGAAGGAATGCAGGAGGTAACCATGCGCGGCATGCACTTCGATCCACCGGTATCCCGCTTCCCCGGCGCGTTGCGCCGAAAGGGCAAACTCATCGACCACATGCTCAATCTCCTGGATCGTCAGTTCATGCGGTACGGTGTATCCGTGATCAAAGGCGAGCGGGCTGGCGCCGTCCGGCTCCCATCCACCTTCTTCGATCGTCAACGGCCTACCTTGCGTCTGTCCCGGGTCGGATTCCCAAGGCGGCACGCGCGACGCCTTCCGCCCGGCGTGCGCGAGTTGCACGCCGGCCACGGCTCCCTGGGCTTCGATGAATCGGACGAGATCTCGATGGCCAGCAATGTGATCGTCCTTCCAGAGGCCGAGATCGGATGGCGTGATACGCCCCTCGGGCACGATCGCGGTACCTTCGGTCATCACGAGCCCGGCGCCACCCACGGCGCGGGAGCCCAGGTGAACCAGGTGCCAGGCGTTGACATACCCGTCCACTGCACTGTATTGGCACATCGGGGACACCCCGATCCGGTTGCGCAGCGTCACGCCGCGCAGCGTCAATGAGTCGAATAGTCCGGACATTTCAAGGTTCCTTGTTGAGGATCTAGTTAGAAAGAATGGGATGGGAACATCAGCGCGGCAGGAAATACTGCACTTCGAACAGGATGCAGCCGCGCCGCGAAACGAAAGGGCCGTGCGGGGTACCGGGAGGCCGGCACGAGTATGTATGTAACGGCGGGACCGCGTTCGATGAGAGCCGCGGGGACTCGTCGAGCGCTTGGAGGTCTCCCGATATCAAGAACACCTCTTCCCAATACCCGTGCACCAGCGTGCCCTGCGTGACGGCACCAGGAGCGAACCGGACAAGCCGTGTCCGGGCGCCGCATTGGGCGGCCTCGTCCAGGTCGTCGGCCAGCACTCTCACCTCGAGCCCAGCCGGAAATCCATCCAACACACACCAGCCTTCATCTTGCGAAAGCGCCATCATCTCGATATGCGCACGCGGCATCTTCATGGGTGTAACTCCTCATCGTCCCGAGTGATATGGATTGGAATCCGGCGCGTGCAACGGAACCGTTACTGGCGATACCGCCGGCGAGGGGGGGTGTAGTCGCATCCGTAACGGCGAACGCTTCCGCAGCTACGCACTTCTGCATTCCATCCTGATACGCGGGCACGGACAAGTCAACGCACCACCACAGCACGTTCCGTACCTCGAAATCAATGGTGGTAACTATTTGAAATGCGGCGCACAGAGGCTCTATCGCTTAGTCAGATGGTGTTGACGACGTGCGCGTAATTGGCCAGACGCATCCAGTATCGCCAAGGTGTCCACCAGCAACGGGTTGGGCCACACCGCACGTGGGAGGCGGCCCCTTTTTGCGCGGGGAAAGCGTCGGCCCTCATGTGCCAGTGCACCATCGAGCGCCGGGATACGCGTCTGTCGAAGTACGGAACAAAGCGCGCCGACTTGTTGACGCTTGGAAATCCACAACGCAGCATGATTACTTGATTTACTGAGTTGACGACTATGATCCGTGATATCGAAACGATGAACGTCCTGCGCGACAACATCGCGCGCTTTGTCCGCGAGCGCCTCATCCCGAATGAGGAACGTGTCGCGGAAGCTGACGAAATTCCCGACGACATTGTTGCGGATCTGAAGGCAATGGGGCTGTTCGGGCTAACCATCCCGGAAGCCTATGGCGGCCTCGAGTTGACGATGGAAGAAGAAGTGCTGTCAATGTTCGAGTTGGGCTATGCCTCGCCGGCCTTTCGATCACTGCTCGGCACCACGGTCGGCATCGGCTCCCAAGGTATCCTGTTTGATGGCACCGACGAACAGAAGGCGCGCTACCTGCCTCGGCTGGCTACGGGCGAGATCATCGCATCGTTTGCCCTGACTGAACCCGAATCCGGCTCCGACGCGGCATCGCTGCGCACGATGGCGCGCAGGGAAGGCGACATGTACGTGGTAAATGGGACGAAGCGCTTCATTACCAATGCGCCGCATGCCGGTATCTTTACGCTGATGGCGCGCACCAATCCGGAAGAACGGGGTGCGGCCGGCATCTCGGCGTTCATCGTGGACGCGGGCACACCCGGCATCAGTTTCGGCAAGCGCGACAAAAAGATGGGGCAGAAGGGCGCGCATACGTGCGACGTCATCTTCGAGAACTGCCGCGTGCCGGCTGCCAACCTCATCGGTGGCATCGAGGGCAAGGGCTTCAAGACGGCCATGAAGGTTCTCGACAAGGGCCGCATTCATATCGCCGCGATCTGCGTGGCAGTCGCACAGCGCATGCTCGACGACACCTTGCGATACGCCATGGAGCGCAAGCAGTTCGGCCGAGCGATCTCCGATTTCCAGTTGATTCAGGCCATGCTTGCCGACAGCCGCGCCGAACTCTACGCCGCCCGCTGCATGGTGATCGATGCCGCCCGCCGCCGGGACAGCGGTGAGAACGTGAGCACCGAGGCGTCATGCGCCAAGCTGTTCGCCTCCGAAATGTGTGGACGCGTGGCCGACCGATGCGTGCAAATCCACGGCGGCGCCGGCTATGTCAGCGACTACGGCATCGAGCGCTTCTATCGCGACGTCCGGCTCTTCCGCATCTATGAGGGAACGACACAGATCCAGCAACTCGTGATCGCCCGCAACATGATTCGCGACGCCGCACATTGATTCCTCGACTCGCCCAACCTCTCCACCATGCATTGACGACGATGAAATTCCCTACCGAAGACAAGTACCAGGAAATCCGTGACGCCCTTCGAAGCCTGTGCGCCGACTATCCCGACGAGTATTGGCGCAAAATCGACGAGCAGCGCGGCTATCCGGAGACGTTCGTCGAGGCGCTGACCAAGGCCGGTTGGCTGTCCGCACTGATTCCCCAGGAGTATGGTGGCTCCGGTCTCGGCCTGACCGAAGCATCCGTGATTATGGAAGAGATCAATAGCAATGGCGGCAATTCCGGGTCCTGCCATGGTCAGATGTACAACATGAACACTCTCCTGCGCCATGGGTCCGAAGCGCAGAAGCGGAAGTACTTGCCACGTATTGCGTCGGGCGAACTGCGGCTGCAATCAATGGGCGTGACCGAGCCGACGACAGGCACCGACACCACGAAGATCAAGACCGTTGCCATCAAGAAGGGCGATCGCTACGTGATCAACGGACAGAAGGTCTGGATCTCGCGCGTGCAGCACTCCGAACTCATGATCCTACTCGCCCGCACGACGCCGGCGGATCAGGTAAAGCGTAAATCCGAAGGCCTCTCGATCTTCCTGGTGGACTTGCGCGACGCGATCGGCAGCGGACTGACCGTACGTCCGATTACCAACATGGTTAACCACGAAACAAACGAGCTGTTCTTCGACAACCTGGAAATTCCGGCGGAGAACCTGATCGGCGAGGAAGGTAAGGGATTTCGCTACATTCTCGACGGCCTCAACGCCGAACGCACGCTGATCGCGGCCGAGTGCATTGGCGACGGTTGGTGGTTCCTGAATCGCGCAGCGAAGTACGCCGGAGAGCGCATCGTCTTCGACCGGCCAATCGGACAGAATCAGGGTGTGCAATTCCCGATCGCCGAGAACTACATCGAAGTCAGCGCCGCTAACTTGATGCGCTTTCGCGCCTGTGAATTGTTCGATGCACACTCCGCTTGCGGAGCGGAGGCGAACATGGCCAAGTACCTGGCCGCGAAAGCCTCTTGGGAGGCGGCCAACGTTTGCCTGCAGACGTTCGGCGGCTTCGGTTTCGCCTGTGAATACGACGTCGAGCGCAAGTTCCGCGAGACGCGCCTGTACCAGGTCGCACCGATCTCGACCAATCTGATCCTTTCCTACGTTGCGGAGCATATACTCGGCCTGCCACGCTCCTTCTGATGGCAACACAAGCAGAGACAGCAGGCGCGGCTCGCGAGACGATGGAATATGATGTCGTCGTGGTCGGCGGCGGTCCGGCGGGCCTGTCAGCCGCTATAAGGCTCAAACAGCGCGCCCGGGAAGCAGGTACCGACATCGCCGTGTGCGTACTGGAGAAAGGCTCGGAGATCGGCGCCCATATCATCTCCGGAGCGGTCATGGACCCGCGTGCGCTGAACGAACTGCTGCCTGAGTGGAAGTCGATGGGTGCACCGCTCAACGTGCCAGTCAGCGAAGATCGGTTCCTGTTCCTCACTAAAAGGACGTCGGTGAGCGTGCCAGACTGGCTGCTGCCCCGCATATTGCGCAACGAGGGCAACTATGTCGTCAGCCTCGGCAACGTTGTTCGCTGGCTGGGAAAACAGGCCGAGGCGCTCGGTGTCGAGATCTTCGCTGGGTTTCCGGCGGCCGAGATCCTTTATCACGATGATGGCTCGGTCAAGGGCGTTGCCACCCGAGACCTGGGAGTCGGCCGTGATGGCAAGGCCCGCGAAAATTTCCAGCGCGGCGTGACGATTCATGCGAGATATACGCTGTTCTGCGAAGGCGCGCGCGGCCACTTGGGCCTCGAACTGACTTCTAAGTTCGGGCTTCGGGACAACGCCAGCCCACAGGTTCATGGGATCGGCATCAAGGAACTCTGGAACATCGATCCAGCGAAGCACCGGCCAGGACTCGTCATGCACACGGCCGGATGGCCGCTCGAGCGGGACACCTATGGCGGATCGTTCCTCTACCATGCAGAGGGCAACCAGGTTGCGGTCGGATTCATTGTGGGGCTGGGGTATGCAAATCCGTGGCTTTCGCCTTTCGAGGAGTTCCAGCGATACAAAACACATTCCGCTATCCGAACGTTGTTCGAAGGCGGGACGCGTGTGGCTTACGGAGCGCGTGCGATCGCCGCAGGTGGCCTGACCGCATTGCCGACGCTCGTATTTCCCGGCGGCGCCTTGGCTGGCGACGACGCCGGATTTCTCAACCCCGCACTCGTCAAGGGCAGCCATGCCGCGATCAAGACAGGAATGCTGGCGGCAGACGCAGCATTCGACGCCGTTTCGGCCGGTTATTCCTCCGATACGCTCAGCGCCTATCCCGCAGCATTCCGCGCGTCGTGGTTCTATGAAGAGTTGCATCGCGCCCGCAACTTCAGACAATGGATGAGCAAGGGGCTCTACCTAGGAGCACTGATGACGGGCATTGAGCAGAAACTCATGGGCGGTCGAGTACCTTGGACGCTTAGGCACCGACATGCCGATCACGAGACGCTCGACCTGGCCAAGCATCATCGGCCGATTGTCTATCCCCGGCCGGATGGCAAACTGACGTTCGATCGGTTTTCGTCCGTCCTCCTCTCAAACACCAATCATGCTGAGGATCAGCCGGAACATCTGGTGTTGCAGAGTAGCATGACGCCGGTCGCGTTGAATCTTCGCCATTACGCAGGTCCGGAATCACGCTATTGCCCGGCTGCGGTTTACGAATTCGCGCAATCGGGCGGAACAGGTTCGGTGGGCGCGACGCACAGACTGGTCGTCAGCGCGCAGAACTGCTTGCATTGCAAGAGCTGCGACATCAAGGATCCATCGCAAAACATTGTTTGGAGAACGCCTGAGGGTGGCGGCGGACCGAACTATTCAAACATGTGATGGTCCGGCTAGGCCCACCGCAAGGCTGTCGTTTTTTCGTAGTCCGGCATGCCTCGTAGCAGGCGAGCGCCTGGCACGTTCCAGCCCGCAAAGTACTCCTCGCGAGGATCGCAAACCGTCATATCGAATCCCAAGCTGACTGCACCCTGACAGAGGTATCGCGAAAGCTGGGCTGCCCCGATCACGATCAAGCGGCAGGCAGGGCCAAGCACGGTGGTCAGGGCCTCCGTCACATTCGATCCCCTCTTGAGGCGCACCGTCGAAGTACGTGGCACGACCCGTGGTCAGCTCTACTGTGCGCCGCGTTGTAATCCTCTGACCCAGGCGCTCGACGATCTGGTCAAGCGGGTCGGGATCCAGCATCAGTTAGTGTCTCTACGCCGAAATGGTGCACTTGGTCGATCAGGTCGTCCTCAATGCATCCTCCGGATACGGAGCCTGCGACCATGCCGTCTTCCCGGATTGCCATTGCTCCCGGTGGCTGGGGCGATGAGCCCCAGGTACAGACAACTGTGACCAGCACCAGCTTCTGTCGTTCGCGCAGCCGCCGCCGGCAGGCACGCAGGATGTCGAGATCAACGGGTTCCGTGACTTGACACCTTCAGAGAGCGCGCGCCATCCGGCGTTGCGTCTACCGCTCGCTCGTGAGCTATCGCGCGAGCACCCATTTCGCCAACTCGGCAGCTTGTTCGCCACTGACGCCTGGATTGGCGGGCATCGGCATGCCGCCCCAGGTTCCTTTACTGCCCTGGCGATTGCTTGTCGCAACGGCGGCCAGGCCATCCGGCTTGTCCTTATAGCGCGCGGCAATTTCCGCGAAGGACGGGCCAACAAGTCTCTTGTCTGCTGCGTGGCACGCCATGCAGTTACTTTTCTGCGCCAACGCCGCGGAGTCCTGCGATTGCGCGCTAGGAAGCGCGACAAGTAACGTGATCGCGGTGACCAACTTGGGTATCGTGCTCATGATGCCTCCTGAATGATCTAGGGAATGGTTGCTCAAGTGTGTCGCAGGAGGGGAAGCACACGGTGCGCTTTGCGGCTTAACGCGAACAGTGCGTTAGCGACAGCGGGACCGGCACCGGGCACGCCTGGTTCTCCTGCGCCAGTCGGCGGGGCATCGGACTTGACGATGTGCACCTCGATACAAGGCATCTCGTGCAGGCGCAGAACATCGTAATCACCATAGTTGCCCTGCACTACGGTGCCTTTGTCAAGGGTGATCTCCGACTTGAGCGCCGCACCGAGGCCAAAACCGATACCGCCCTCCATCTGCGCTCGGACCTGGTCCGGGCTTACAACAATGCCGCAGTCAATTGCGCAAACGATACGATGGACCTTGAGGTTGCCGTTGTCGTTCGAGACCTCAGCGACCTGCGCGACGACGGTGCCGAATGTTTCGGTGATCGACAGCCCAAGCGCGCGCCCAGCGGGCAAGGTCTTGCCCCAATCTGCCTTTTCGGCAGCCAGCTTGAGCACCGCGGCTTGGCGTGGATGCTCGCCGAGCAGGTCGAGCCGATACTGCAGCGGGTCCTTGCCGGCGGCTGCGGCCACCTCGTCGAAGAAGCATTCCACAGCGTAGCCAGCATGATTCATACCGACGGAGCGCCAAAAGGTCACCGGCACGCCCAACTGCGGAGCGCTTACGTCGACGCGGCGATTCGGCACCGCGTACGGCATCGTCGCCGAACCCTCGACGGTTGTGGGATCGACGCCGTTTTTGATCCATACATCGAACGGAGTGCCCACGCATAGCGATTGCCCGATAATCGTGTCCCGCCAAGCAATCAGCTTGCCTTGCGCGTCAATGCCGGCCTTGAACTTGTGCAGGTAAATCGGCCGGTACTGGCCCGCGCGCATGTCGTTCTCGCGTGTCCACTGCACCTTGACTGGCGCCTTGAAGCCCATCGCCTTTGCCACGCTCACCGCCTCGAAGATCACGTCGGCATTGAATACAGCGCGGCGGCCGAAACTGCCTCCCGTTCGCATAACGTGCAGGATCACCTTCTCCGGCGGGACGCCAGCGAGTTCAGCAACCAGCGCCTGATAGGTATCCTGATACTGGTGCCCGCCCCAGACCTCGAGCGTGCCGTCTGCATTCATGCGAACAGCGGCATTCAATGGTTCGAGCGGAGCGTGCGCCAGGAAAGGAAATTCATAGGTCCCCTCGATGACCTTCGCCGCCTCACGGAATGCTAGATTCACGTCGCCCTTTTCTATCGCAACGGCATCTCCCCCCCGGGCGGCCAGCAGGCGGTACTGGGCAATGATCTCCTCGGAGCCGCGTTTCTCCGCTTTGCTATCGTCCCATTCTGCCTTGACCAAGTCGCGCGCCTTGAGTGCCGTCCACATATGATCGGCCACTACGGCGACGCCTCGCGGTGTCTCGATGGCGTCGACGAAGCCCTCCAATCGGCGTGCCGCGCTCGCATCGACACCGATAAGGCGCGCGCCAAACAGCGGCGGATGGATCATCACCGCGGTCAACATACCTGTAGCCTTCACGTCGATGACGAACTTCAGCTTGCCGTTGACCTTGGGCGGCGTGTCGAAGCGTGGTAGGGTCTCGTTCCCTATATAGACCCAATCTTTTCGTGCCTTCAGCGCAACCGTCGCCGGCGGTGGCAGCTTCGCCGCGGCAGCGGCCAGGCTGCCGTAGGTTGCGTGCTTCCCCGAGGTATGCGTCAGCACGCCCTTAGCTGCGCGGATCTCGGCGGCCGGCACGTGCCACGCTTGCGCTGCCGCAGCGACGAGCATCGCCCTGGCGGCGGCGCCAGCCTGGCGGTAGCGATCGAACGAAATGGATGTGCCGGTCGACCCGCCTGTGGCTTGCATGCCGAGCACTTTGTTGCTGTACAGCGCCGGGTTGCCGAAGCCACCGACAACGTCGATATCGGCCCAGTCGGCATCGAGCTCTTCCTGCACCAATGTGGCGATTCCGTGCCAAATTCCCTGACCGCTTTCGAACTGCGATGCGATCACGGTCACCTTGTTGTCGGCGTCGATCTTCACGTAACCCGCGAACGGGTTGCTCATCGCTTCTCCGGCCACCTTGGCCGCATCGGATCCCGATGAGCCAATCGCGGGCACGTTATGAAAGCCGACGACCAGCCCGCCCCCGACCGCCACGGCGCCGATAAGGAAGCGGCGGCGCGATGCGTTCTGCGGCTTGTGTTCGGAAAAGATCTTAGGAATATGCATACTAGGCCTCCAGTGCCTTCGCGGCCTCGTGCACCGCCGCGCGGATACGTTGGTATGTGGCGCAACGGCACAGGTTGCCGCTCAGCGCCGCGTCGATGTCGTCGTCCGTCGGGCGCTTGTTCACCGTCAGCAGCGCCGTTGCGGCCAGCACCTGGCCGGACTGGCAGTAGCCGCACTGCGGCACGTCCAAGCGGATCCACGTCTGCTGAACAGCCACGGCGACCTTGCCACTTGCTCCCTCGATCGTAGTGACGGCGCGGCCGGCAATATTGGCGATTGGGGTCTGACACGAACGGGCGGGCGAGCCATCCACGAGCACGGTACAAGCGCCGCACAACGCCATACCGCAACCGAACTTTGTACCTGTCAGGTCCAGGGATTCGCGCAGCGCCCAGAGCAGAGGCATCTCTGGGTCGCCGTCCATGTCTATTGGCTTGCCGTTCAAAGTGAAGTGAGTCATGGTCGCTCCTGGGCCGGGGAAAATTGAACGAATTTTGGGGGCCGACGCACGGTAAGATAAAGTAGCTCTAGCTGCGATCAGAATTCCGGGTAGGCGAAGAATCGACGAGTGGATGACATGGCGCCAATGGCGGCGACTACGGGACGTTCGATACCGCTGCGGGTCCCGGTCCTGGCCAGCTCGGCAACCTACTTTCACCTTCGAGAATTGCCGGAGAAAATATGCCTATGTGGCACCCGCCGGTTGTGTAGCCAGGCTTGCGGGGTCTTCGTACAGGCAATCATCGATTGCCTGTCAACGTAGTTCCCGTCGAGGGGTAGTAGGCGTTACGTCAGTCCTAAATCAGCGGGAGCTGCACCCATACTTTCAGCAAAGGGAGCTGTGGCATTCTACGAGGAGCAAGGGATTCACAACGCAGTCGTGGAGCATACTTGTGGTCCGGAAAGAGCAGACGAATCCCTTGGAAGACCGACGTAGCCTCGCGTTCGCGGCCAAGTAAGAATGGATGCTTGCGGGCGATCTAGTGACCCGAAAACCACCATTGATTCCGACGCAATCCTTGAAGCCGAATAGCGAGCGGTGATGCGTCTCGCCAAGTGACACATTGGTCTAATGCAACCCCGGCCTCAGCCTTTCTCGCTACGAGTCAAGCCTCGAGCTTGGGGATTGAAAAGGGGCGACGCGGTGAACAAGGCCAATGCCCAATCGAAGAAGACCCTCACTGTAGGCGCTAGGTGCCGGTTGCGGGCATACAGCATCGAAACGGGCACCCGGGGCGATGCATACCCAGCCAGCACCCGACGAAGGCGTCCTGCCTCGATATGTGGCAGCATCAGGAAATTCCCCGCACGAACGATGCCAAGCCCTTCGACGCCGCAGGCAATATAGCTTTCGGTGTCGTTCACAAATAAGTGGCCCGTGGGCTGGAAATGCTGGGGCTCTCCATCCACGACAAAATCCCACTCCATGGGGCGGCCGGTCTGGCTGAGCGTATAGCCGACAACCTCATGGTCACGCAACGAACTAAGGTCCATGGGTTCGCCGAAAGCGTCGAGATAGGTGGGCGATGCAGCAACAATCCATTCAAAGCTGCCGAGCCGCCTCCCAACCAGGGTGGACGAGTCCGCCAGGACACCGGTTCGAATCGCGCAATCGACTCCTTCGTGAACGATATCGACAGGGCGGTCTCCCAGCGCAAGCGTCAGTTCGATATCGGGGTAACGCCGCCGAAAGTCCCGCAGTGCCGGGATCAAGACCGCCCTGGCCAACGACGTGGGGGCGTCGACCTTGAGTTTGCCGGCTGGCTTGCCAGCTACGCCGGGGAAGCCGGCCTCGGCGCTGTCGATAGCGTCAATGATCCGTCTGCAATGCTCGTAGTATGTGGCGCCATCGGAGGTCACGCTCAGCCTTCGCGTGGTGCGCTGAAGCAGTCGGACACCCAGGTGAGCCTCGAGATTCTTTACGATACTGGTTACTGTCGATGCAGGCAGCCCCAACGTCTCGGCAGCTTTAGTGAAGCTATTCGTTTCAACGATGCGTCGAAACACTTGCATTGCTTGCAGACGGTCCATGGAGAGCCCATATTGGTAGCCAGCGGCCAAGCCTCGGGCGACCGGCCGGCATATTTGCGGATGAACAGTTTCTCAGGGCGACCGCTCCGACAGTCGCTTTTCCGGCCATGCCACTATGCTCTGGTGCGCAACCACGGAGGCAGAATTATGACACTTATCGACGCGGGCTGAGATCCAAAAAGGCGGTTCCACGCGGGCGCTCGTAGTGAATCCTGTGTCCGTTGAAGGTCAAGGTAGAGAATCGGAGCAGAAGCACCGGGTCGGGCCCCATTTTGCGAGGCCATTCCTCGATCGCGCTCGCAACGAGCGGCGCCGGTGACGCATTTGAGAGGCCTCTTCCCGATGTCTTGCGCTTCGGCTAACCGAAGGCCTTGGGGCGCGCAGTACTCTCCACGGCAACGAAAGCCAGTGACCCCGTCCCTCCCGTTTCGGCGCCCACGTCCAGTATGGTGGACTTCTTCGATACAACCTCACTACGCGGAGGGACCGCAATCGTCCACCGGCCCACATGCAGCGCTGAAGCGGCACCGGCGGCAGAATGTACAGCCGGTACCAACGAGGGGCCAGTGGATCGCCGGGAACCTGTACTCGCTCCTCACGGTCGCGGGTCGCGGAGAGCGCCTTGACGGGGAACGCAATTATTTCGTCTTGGGACTCGGTTGACTTACCAACCCACTCCTTTCAGCGTGACGGTGTCCATGAGCGTCCCCTAGTCTGTTTCCAAGGTCCCCACTCTGTACGGGGGTAGGCCACTTCCATCTGGGAAAGTTCGGAATAGCCGTTCGCTCACACAGAATGCTGGGTTTCGGCAGTTATCCGAACGGTGCGTTCAGAAGAATCAAATTTACGCCATTTGGGATTGTGACGAAGATTTGGAAACAGAACAGGATTTAGAGGTTTCCATGCGTATCCAAATTCGTTGCCGTTCCCGGGTGTCCCTCCGTAGACTCGTGCCAGCCTTCCCTCTAAGGATTTCACCGGCTCACGGTGACCACAGCCTAACGAGACGCGGCTTTGAGCGCCCCCTAAAGACCGGCCATGCCATCGAAGTCCCGGCCTTCGAATCCATTGACCTGCACCTTGCAGGCAACGCGTTCTCTGCGACCAATTGCAGCCTGGAACTCAGCGGCAAGGCGCACAGTGAAGTCGGCCTCCTTATCACTCAAGGAATGCTAGGGGACTCGCCTGGGGCGCCATGGTTACGGGACATGATATCTGGAACTGTATTCCACGACCCGACGCGGAATTGGACAGCCGAAGTGGTTGCGCAGGCCCTCAATACAACTCCCCAGCGCATTCGAAGCGCCCTTTTCACCAGAGGCATGGCTTTCACCCAGATATGCAGGACGCAGCGCTTGATGCGTGCGCTGTTCGAGTCGATGCAATTCAACTTATCTATCGCCGAACTGAAAGACCGCATCGGCTGGGCGGGTCCACACGACCTTGAGTCGTCCTTCTACGACTGGTTTGGCGTTTCATTGCAGACAGTCTCCCGCCTGCGGGAGGACGGGCTGTAGTTGTATGTCGATGGCTTATGGAGGACCCGAAGTAATGCCAGAAGAATTTTAGGCAGCAGCATCAGCGTGCCGCAGCCCTTTTCAAACTGGAACGTCCTACTGCAACTCAATCGGCAGCTGGCCAGCGCGAACCTGAGCGCCTGGTTGCACGAGAATCTCCTTCACCGTCCCACCGACTTCGGTCACGACGCTTGTCTCCATCTTCATCGCCTCAATTGCCCCTACGGTTTCACCCTTGGCGACAACCTACCCGACCCTGACGCTGACAGTTATCACGGCGCCTTGCATCGGCGTGCCAACAAGCATTGGATTGCCCGCGGTGGCCATCCTTGCCCCCGCGACAAGCTTGGCACCCAGGCTTGGCTGGGACGTCAGCCCGCTCATGGAGTCCGTGGAGCTGTCGACTGCATCCACCCCACCTCCACGGCCGCCAGCACCGACGGTGCAGCCACGCCGCTCGTATCGTGAGTGTGGAAGTGAGTAGGAATACCCAACTTGCTCGGTGTCGCCGAGAATCTGGACCTCCACATGCTTCGCTCTCACGATGAACTTCTCGAGGTACACCTCGTCGTTGCCGAAGGCCGCCTTTGCTTCACGCCGGGCCGCGGTGATAGCGTCGGCCAGTTCCACTTCCTGCCGAATCGCCCGCATGCCGCGGCCGCCTCCGCCCCAGCTAGCCTTAAGCATCAGTGGATAGCCGATGCCCGCCGCCAGCTTCGTGGCCTCCTCAATGTCATCCGGCAGAGAATCAGCGCTACGAAGGAAAACGGCGCCAGCGCAGCATCGCCGGCCTCCAACGCCCAGTCGCCAACGCCGGGCTTCCAAGTCAATCCCATGGGAATCGCCCCGTGACAGTTGCCGTTTGAAGTCTTCGTGAGAGCAAACTCGTGTTCTCTGTGACGTTGCGTCATCGAATCGCCAACGTGACAAAGCCCGCTTCCACTATCGCCACTCAAGCGACCGAAAGATAGCTCTTGCGTAGCGCTTCGTCGCGCATCAGATCGTCGCTGGATCCCTGCCACGCTACCCGGCCTTTTTCCATGATGTAGTGCCGATCAACGACTCGGCAGATCGCATCGACGTCCTTATCGACGACGATCATCGACATCCCTTCTTTCTTGAGGCGCCGAAGGATTGTCCAAATCTCCTCGCGGATGAGCGGCGCCAGCCCCTCCGTCGCTTCGTCGAGAATCAACAAGGCGGGATTGGTCAGCAGTGCCCTCCCGATCGCGAGCATTTGCTGTTCGCCACCAGAAAGGAGGTTGCCAGGATTTGACATCCTTTCGCGCAGTCGCGGGAAGAAGGCGAGAACGCGATCGAGCGTCCAGGCACCCGGACGACGGCCGTGGCGGGCCGCCACCAGCAGGTTTTCCCGGACGTTGAGGTTGGGGAAGATGCGCCGCCCCTCCGGTACGATGCCGATGCCGTGCTGCGCAATGCGATGGGGCGCCAGGGCGTCGATACGAGCACCACGGAACGTGATCTGGCCCCCGCTTGGGGGGCAGATGCCGAGCACAGCGTTGATTAGGGTGGTACGCCCCATGCCATTACGCCCGAGCAGGCCTACAGCCTCGCCTTCCTGAACGACGAGTGACGCATCGAACAGCACTGGGACATCCCCATACCCGGCACAAACATTCTGCAGAGCAAGCAGCATTTTTAACTCCGAGGTTCCGAATGGCCAAGATAGGCGGCCTGTACTGATGCGTCGCGTCGGATGTCGTCTGGCGTGCCAGTAGCGATAACCGAGCCGGCGACTAGTACGCTGAGTCGGTCAGCCAGCGCGAAAACGGCGTCCATGTCATGTTCAACCATAACGATGGTGTATTCCCCTTTCAAACGCTGCAGGAGATCCACCAGCTGTCGGCTTTCGTTCTGGCCCATGCCGGCCATCGGCTCGTCGAGCAGCATGACCTTGGGGCGCATTGCCAGGGCAATGGCAATCTCGAGCTGACGGCGCTCGCCGTGCGAAAGGTTAACCGCTGCTGTGTCGGCTCGTGCTTCCAGGCCTGCCAGATGCAACGCTTCGCGGGCCGGCGCGAGGAGGGTGGCATCGTCACGCGTCGGTCGCCAGAAGCGGAAACTGTGGCCGGTGCCCGCCTGCACTGCTAGCGCCACGTTCTGCAGGGCCGTGAAGTCAGGGATGACCGACGAGATCTGGAATGACCGAGCCAGGCCTAGTGTGGCCCTGGCGTGTACCGGCAGACGGGTAATGTCTACTCCGTCCAACTGGATATCGCCTGCGTCCGGGAAGAACGTTCCATGGAGTTGGTTGATCAAGGTGGTCTTGCCGGCGCCATTCGGACCGATCAGGGCATGAAACTCGTTGCGCCAGACGTCAAGTGATAGTCCGTTCGTGACCTGAAGTCCACCAAAGCGCTTGCGCAATTTGGTAACGGAAAGCATCGACTCATGCATGATGACGTTTCTCCCCCTTGTGAGTCCCTACTGCCGTAAGTACACCGGCAATGCCGTGGCGTAGAAACAGGACCATGAGGATGATGAGAATCCCGAAGGGAAGTTGCCAATGGATAGTGAGTCCCGAAAGGAGCGTTTCCACCACGACATACAGGGCCACGCCGACTACCGGTCCCCACACGGTGGCCATACCGCCTAGTACGACCATCACGATAAGTTCGCCAGATCGGGTCCATGCCATGTCCGCTGGGCTGACGAACTGCTGTGAGATCGCGAGGAGCACGCCAGCAAGGCCGGCTACCGCGCCAGCGATAACGAAGACCATCAGTTGGTATCGCGTCGGGGAAATTCCCACGGCCGCCACGCGCCGCTCGTTACCCATGGCGGCCCGGATCACGGTACCGAATCGGCTCTGGACGAGGCGCGAGGCACCGGCCAGCACGACGAGAAGGACGCCTAGGCACAGGTAGTAAATCGTCGTGCGATCTTCCAGAGGCAAGCTCCCCAAACGAAGCGGCGAACTGATCTGCAAGCCCTCGTCGCCGCCGTAGGCGTCGAACGAGACAAAGAAGTAGTAAATCATCTGGTTGAAGGCGAGCGTGATCATGATGAAATACGCACCGCGCGTGCGCAGGGCCACGATGCCCAATACCCCGGCCACGGCGGCGGACACGAGCATCGCGATTGGGAGCGAGACCAGAAGATTGTCTGTGCCCTTGAATGCCAGGCCGAAGATCGTCAGCGGCATGTCAACGTGGCTCGCTAGGATGGCAATCGTATAGCCACCGATCCCGAATAGGGCTGCATGCATCACGCTTATCAAGCCCGCGAATCCGAGCAGGACGTTCAGCGATACCGCTGCTACCGCGAACACCATGACCCGGGTTAGGACGCGAACCAGGAAGGGCTGGTCAAACGCGGTGGCGAGCACCGGTAGCACGGCGAGAGCCACGATGATCAGAAGGCTCGGCAACGTCCGCAGAACGTGAGGGCGAACTGGGCGCAGGATGGGAGAGGTTACGTCAAGCATGGCTGGGAAAGAGTCCGGTGGGGCGCCAGGCAAGCAGGGCAGCCATAATCATGTAAATGAACATCGACCCGAGCGCCGGGCTGAGCAGCACCCGGCCGAACGTGTCGCCGATGCCGACGAGCAATGCGGCGATGAAGGCGCCGCGGATGGAACCGACACCGCCAATAACAATGACAACCAAGGCTAGAATGAGAATTGGCTCGCCCATCCCTACCTGCACCGCCAGGATGGGCCCGGCCATGACGCCGGCCAGGCCGGCCAGCGCGGCGCCCGCCATGAAGACGATGGCGAAGACCCGGTCCACGTTGATACCCAGAGCAGATGCGGCAACTCGGTCGCTGGCGCCGGCGCGAACCCACATCCCTCCGCGCGTGTGCACAACCATCAGGTAAAGGGCAAGGGCAATTAACAGGCCAATCGAGAGCACGACGAGGCGGTACACCGGATACTGCATACCTGGCAGGAGTTCCACAGACCCTTGCAACGCTACCGGAAGCGTCATCTGCATCGGGGTGGCACCCCAAATCATGCGTACTGCCTCGTTGGCAACCATGATCAAGCCGAAGGTCGCCAGCGTCTGGTCCAGGTGGCTGCGTCGATAGAACCAGCGGAGCAGCACGCGCTCGATCAACATGCCGAGGAGAGCGGCGCTTGGCACCGCCACCAGAATCGCCAGAGCAAAGCTGCCCGTTGCCGCTAGCACGCTGGCGCCGACATAGGCGCCGGCCATGTACAGCGAACCGTGCGCCAGGTTGATAAGATTCATGATGCCGAATACGAGCGTCAGACCAGCTGACGTTAAGAACAGCATCACGCCGAACTGCGCGCCATTGAGCGCCTGTTCGACTAGTAAGTTTAAAGTCATGTCTCACTCCGTGAGTTCGATCGGCACCTTGGAAGGAGGAGCCGATCCCTTCTATTTATGCATTTAGCATGGCAATGATTGCCGAGGAGGTCAATCAAACCACGCCATGTGTTCCGTACTTTGATAAGCGTAGTGCGGAAGACATCTTGCGTTCGGGGGGGAGCCCCTGCACACATGGCATCGATAGACTATGGCGAATGCGCCGTTGGACGTATTCTCAGGGTTTCGGGGGAGTCCGCCCCGAACGTCGGATTGTCCGTCCAAAGTACGGAATTGTGCCCACGCCACAGTGCCCGCGGCTTGGGCCGGCGAGCACGTGAGAAAGCCGATATCGACTGAGACGAAGGCGCTCACCTCACTTCGGCAACACCGTTGCTGAGGACTGTGACATCCCGTTCGAGCACTCTGGCACGGAAGGCAATTGTCGGGCTGCCTCTGTCTCTGACCCAAATCTCGGTACGGATTGTCTCGCCGGGTAGCACCGGCGCCGAGAACCTTGCGAATAGCATGCGCAGCCGCAGCGGATCGTAACCACAGACGCTACGGAGGATCGCGTGGCCGGCAATGCCGTAAGTGGCAAGCCCGTGTAGGATCGGACGTGGAAATCCTGCCGCGTCCGCCACATCAGGATCAGCATGCAGCGGGTTCGAATCGCCATTGAGACGGTACAGGAGCGCCGCATCCGCGCGCGTCGGCAGATCGCATACGATATCGGGCGACGAGTCCGGTACGCTTTCCACAGGCGGCAAGGGCACGTCGCTGGGCTGGCCCCGCTCGGCGAAGCCGCCATCCCCCCGGCAGAAATTCAACTGCTCGACACTAGCCAGAAGTGCTCCCGTGGCCTTGTCGACGACATCGCGTTCGATTAGGACCTGGGCGCCCCTGCCCGCGCCCTTGTCTATGACGGCTTTAATGCGGGAGCGGCCGATAATCGTTCCCGACTTCGGCAAGGGGCGATGCAGCCGGATGCGTTGTTCTCCGTGCACCACCTTTACCCAGTCGATGCCGGCAGCGGGGTGCTTCATCCACTGACCGGGAAAGCCTAGTACTGCTGCCATGGTCGGCACAGCGTGCAGGGATGGTCCGTAGGTAAACGTCAGCGCGTTACGGTCCAGAGGGTCATGGCCATAACCCACGCTCAGCGCATAGAGCATCGCGTCGCGTTCGGAATAGTGGTGCTCAACGTCCTCGAACGGCCAAGCCTTGAGCGAATGGTAGTCAATCGACATGGAGAGATCCTGTGAATGTGGCAAGGTGGACGGCGGCGAAAGCTGGGGCGCCGTCGAACGTCATGTAGGATCCCAACTGAAAACGTCACCCGAGCGCTCCATGGGCACGAACGATGCCTTGAGCGCCGGCATGCCATGGACGGCAATCGATTCCGGACTCCAACCCTCGCTGCGATGCACGGAACGCACGGGCCTAGGCTGGCTCATTAGGAAGATCTCATTGTTACGTACAGTAAAGATCTGCCCGTTGACGTCGCGCGCCGCGTCACTTGCGAGGTAGACTGCGAGCGGTGCAATCTTGGCCGGAGTCATTTGCTTGATCTTCTCGACGCGCGCGGCCTGTTCAGGCGTGTCGATCGGGATCGAACTGACCATACGACTCCACGCGAACGGCGCGATGCAATTCGAGCGAACGCTGAACTTTTCGAGATCGAGCGCGATCGATTTCGAGAGACCAGCGATACCCATTTTGGCGGCGTTGTAGTTGGCCTGGGCATAATTGCCGATCAGGCCAGAGGTCGATGTCATGTGGATGAATGCGCCGCTTTCCCGCTGTTTGAAATGTACCGCCGCGGCCCGACTGAGGCTAAACGTGCCATACAGATGCACCTTGAGGACGGCATCCCACTCCTCGTCTGTCATCTTGTGGAAGAAGCGATCTCGCAGGATTCCCGCATTGTTGACCACGCAGTCTACGCGGCCGAATACGTCAAGCGCATGGGTAACGATCCGATCACCGGCGCCAGGGTCGGCAACGCTTTGCGCGTCAGCTACAGCTTCCCCGCCCGCTGCCACGATTTCCTGCGCCACGCGCTGCCCCGGCGTTGTATCGCGGCCGGCGCCGTCAAGGGCCGCGCCGATGTCATTGACGAGTACGCGTGCGCCATAGCGGGCCATCAATAGTGCGATGTCCCTGCCGATACCGCCACCGGCGCCGGTAACAATGACCACTTTGCCGGCCATCATGTCTGTTTCAGTCATAGCTATCTCCATCGTTTTGAAAATAAAGGCTGGCGCACGGTATGCCTTGCGCTAAAGCATTGGGCGCAAGGCGCCACTAGCAAAGTGGAACAAGAATAGCGCGCCGGCATTGCAAGGAGTTCCACAATGGCGGCGAGCTGCCTGAGTGTCAATGAACCAAAAACAGTCCTTCCGTACTTCGAAAGAGATGCTGATAGCGTGACGCGGGATCGATCGGCCGCCCGTTTGCGCCGGCAGCATCGTTCGCGTGGTTGAATGCGGGCTTTTAAAGCACGGAACTTCTTCGGCGTCGTTGCGCTTGCAGTGGCTCCGCGCGTTGGGCAGATTCGACGGAGCGTGTCGCTGAAGGCGTCCTCGGTGCAGCCTACCCTCCAAATGCACGTGAACGACAATCAGCAGAAAGCTTGCGGCGAATGGGCGCGCCCAGCCAACAGTTATCTCGAGTGAAACGTGAATACCTAGATTCCATCAGGCGCTGTAGTGGCGACGATGGTTCTTATGCTAAGTTCTTGCGCTCTGCACGACGACGGATTCACTAAGCGCGAAGCAGTGCGCGCCGAGCTGGACGGACGGGCTGGTCTGCGAGGGATACGAGCCAGGCCGATCGATCTGAACTACCCCACACACCTTCAGGCCGCGCGGCGGGGAGCGCAAACGCAGGGGAGCGAACGTTGCGTTGACTGACCCGCCTGTAGATCGAGATGCATCACGCGCACACGCCAGCGTATGGGAGGTAGGCCCTTACAAGGGGATTTAAGGCGTACACAAATCCGATACGCTGATTCTGCGCCGCCCGGGCACGGCTCGCGTACTTTCCTGAGAGGTACGCGCTTGTCGCGTGAGCGTCACCGCGCGCGTAGCTCGCATTTGCGGAAACGTAAGACGATGCCCCGGCGTTGCCCGGCACGCCGCCCAGGCCGACCAGCGCCGTGGTCCGGGAACCAGCCAGATCAGGCGTCGTGTAACGCACGACCTTGACGGCGCGAATCCCCACGACGGGGGCATTTAGCGCAGCGTTGCCCAAGATGCCGTAGAGGGGCCTCGATGCCGCGGCGCACGCTGCAGGATAAACCCCTTCGCCGGCATCAGACTTTGGCGGATGGCTTCGACCAACACGGCTTCGAACGCCGTCGCCTGGCCGCATGCTACCAAGACTTGCGCAACTTCCAGGATCAGGGGCCTCCGGCATTCCTTCGACTAGAGGTCCGGCTTGGGGAGAGGCGCCGGCATCCAGTGCCGATCGCACGCCAATCCGGCCTTTTCGAACAAGCCGTCCCTTGCGGCCACGAC
The DNA here is from genome assembly GCF_056396525.1 of Cupriavidus sp. 05T41. Classification (NCBI taxonomy): domain Bacteria; kingdom Pseudomonadati; phylum Pseudomonadota; class Betaproteobacteria; order Burkholderiales; family Burkholderiaceae; genus Cupriavidus; species Cupriavidus sp. 05T41. The sequence continues at coordinate 21,642 of NZ_JBFTLQ010000067.1, read as the reverse complement.
GCGACGGTATAGGCCGTCGAGGTCGACGCCGACGAGCTTGCCATGGCGTTTGACGGCGCGGCCCGCAACGAAGACGGAGTCGACATTGCCAGGATGCGCGGATTCGACGATGTTTCCGTACGAATAGTTGAGCGGCATCATGTTGATATCCCTCGCGTTGAGCAGCACGACGTCGGCCTCCTTGCCCGGAACCAACGTTCCCACGCGGTCACCGAATCCGCAGGCAAGTGCGCCCTGTCGGGTGGCAAATCCGAAGACCTGTCGGCTGGTCAGGGGAATCGGGTCGAAGTCCCGGTTTTCTGCAAGGAAACGGCGAGCTTCATTGCCGCGCGTCGTGCTGAGGAGCAGGCGCATCGCCGCAAACATGTCGCCCGGGGCGGATGACACCACATCGACCGATAGGCTCGGCTCGTGCCCCATGGCCAGCAGGCGCAACGTCGGCGGGTCACCGAACCCCTCGTTGAGAGCGGTATCCGGCGCAAGCGAAGTGCTACCCCCACTGTCGACCAGCATGCGCAGCTCGTCGTCGGGGAGCGTGCAACAATGCACGTAGTTGGTGTTCTCGTACAGGAGCCCGCGAGAGTTCAACTGATGGATAGGCTTGCAGGCGGACCAGCGGCCGACGCCAACATGTACGGTGACCGGAATATCGAGTTCGCGCGCGAAGCGAAACTCGCTCTCGGTGAGGTCGATCGGCGTGAACTCCGGGCCGCGCGCCGCGAACGCCATGCGCAGCAGTTGGCGTTCGGAGGAGAAATGCTCGATACGCACGCGACGCACATCGTTGAGGTTGGACGGCTTGTCGTTGGGCGGGATCCATTCGTCATTGCCGTTGCCATACGCCCACACCGCACGAATCCCGGCGTCGCGCAAACCGGCAATAGCCGCGTCCGCGTGGTCGGGCGTGTTGTTGTTGTGCGACCAGTCGAGTAGTGTCGTGATGCCGGCATTGAGGCACTCTAGTGCGCCAAGGTAGTTGGCGAGCTGCATGTCCTGCGGGGTGTACAGCTTACCCATCGTCAACCGCATGCCAGTGTAGTACTGACCCAGCGTCCAGTCGGTGCCCACTGCGCGTAGCAGCGATTGCCACGTGTGCCTATGGCTGTCGACGAAGCCGGGGATGACGATCATGCCGTCGGCATCGACGATCTCGGCACCGTCGACCGGAATGTTGGGAGCAATGGCTGCGATACGAGTGCCTTCGATCAGGAGATCGCCGCGGCGCAGTTCACCAAGCTTCTCGTCGCCGGTAAGGATCGTGCCGCCGCGAAGCAGCGTCCGCTTTTCTTGCAGGGTCATGATGCGAGGTCTAGTTGGATTAGGGTGTGAAGCGACGTTGGCGACCCTCCCGCTGGGGGAGCGCCGCCAACGCCGTGAGATCATGCTTCGTATGGCTACTTCAACGGGCAGGAAGCCGCATAGGCATCGCCGTAGTCGTGTAGCACGCGCTCGCCAAGCTTCATCGTGGGCACGCCGTCCGCGGACTTCACGATTTCGCCAACGTACAAGTCCTGTATTGGGAAATGATTGTTGTTGAACCGGAAGTCCCCACGCACAGATTGGAACTTCGCCGACTTGAGCGCAGCAGCCATGGCCGCGCGGTCATCAATGCTGCCGTTCGCCTGTCGAATGGCTGCGTCAAGCATTCGACCGGCGTCGTAACCTTGGGCTGCGTAGGAGGATGGCGCGTACTTGTACCGTTTCTGGAAGGCGTCGATGAACTGCCGGTTGGCCGGGTTGTCCATTGAGGCGCCCCAGAACTCGGCGGTGCGCACACCCACTGCAGCCTCGCCCATGGCGCCAAGCGTGTTGGCATCGATCGTATAGGCCGTGTACAAGGGAACGGCATCCTTGAGACCGGACTGCGCGTACTGTTTGATGAACTGGATACCGAGCCCGCCCGGGAAGAATGCGAAGACCGCATCAGGCTTTGCCGTGCGAAGCTGCGCCAACTCCGGAGCGAAATCGAGTTGCGTCAGCGGCGTATAGATCTCGCCGACGATTTCTCCCTTGAATTTTCGCTTGAGCCCGGCCACAACCTCGCGGCCGCCCGGGAAATTGGGGACCATCACATAGAGTCGCTTAACCTGCTTGCGCTCAAGCGCGGTACCAACGGCTTCCGCGAGCGTGTCGCCTTGCCACGAACTCGAGAAAAAGTACTGTGAACAGGACGCGCCGGCGATTGCCGATGGCGCGCCAGCCATGCCGATCAGGATCGTTTTCTGCACAGCTGGCGTGAACACCGCGTTCAACACGTTCGAGAACGGTACGCCTACGATGAACTGGACCTTCTCCGACTCGATCAGCCGGTTGGCTTCCTGCCGGCCGATATCCGGCTTCTGCTGATCGTCGACCTTGATGACGCGTGTGGGCAGTCCACCCAGATTTCCACCGGCCTGCTCGATCGCGAGTTGGAAGCCGTCGCTCAACTGGTTGCCCATGGTGGCGTTCGTGCCGGAGAGCGTCCCGATGAAACCGATCTTCAACTGATCGGCCGCGTTGGCGGCGCTGTTGACGAGCATAGCGACTGCCAGGGCGCCGCATGCAATGCCGCTGGTTCGAAGGAAGTGCATTTTTGTCTCCTGTGGCCACTGGCCTCATTTTTGGGTCCTACTCTACCGCCCGCCTCATGCGTGCCTTTCGACAACGCCTTGGCAGATCGAAGCGCCACACCCGCCACAGAAGGCGTTCCCCATTGAGGTGTGGCACGGCGGATTGTTTCGCACCGCTGCGGTACGGTCAGGCGGCGTCTACCACTTGCTTGCGCAGGTACGGCTTCGGCATCCAATGCTGGTCATGAGGCACTCCCGCACGCGAGAACAGCCCGTCGCGCGCCGCATCCACCTTCTTGCGCAGCGAGGCCAGGTCTACACTGAGCAGCTTGCCCCCTCTCTTCATCGCTTTGCCAGCGACATAGACGCTATCGATGTTGCCGGCATGGGTCGATTCGATGATCGAGCCGTACGTGTAGTTGAGCGGCATCAGGTTGACTGCATTGGTGTCGATGAGCACAACGTCCGCTTGTTTGCCGGGCGTGAGTGAGCCAATCAGGCCGTCGTACCCGCAGGCCTTGGCCCCTTCAAGAGTGGAGAACTCGAAGACATCGCGACTGGTCAACGGGATCGGTTCCAGTTCCCGGCCCTGCGCTAGGGCTTCGCGCGCAGCTTCAGCGCGGGCCATGGTGAGAACAGTACGCATCGAACTGAACATGTCACCTGGCGCGGACGATGCTTCGTCGGTCGAAATGCTCGGCCGGTGGCCTAGCGCGAGCAGGCGTAGCGTGGCAAGGTCGCCTAGGCCCATGTTGAGTTCCGTCTCCGGAGAGATCGACGTCGTGCCACCCGTATCGATAATTAGTTGCATCTCGTCCCGACTGAGCATGTTGCAATGCACGTAGGTCGTGTCATTCGACAGCAGTCCGCGCCGGTGCAGTTGTTTCATCGGGTCGACGTGCCAGGAGCCAACGCCGACATGCATGGTGATCCTCAGACCGAGATCGCGTACAAAATGGAACTCCCGCTCGGTGATTTCGAGCGTAGTGATCTCGGGACCCCGGGCGGCGAACGCCATCGTCAGAAGCTGGTCGCTCGAAGAAAAGTACCGCGTCTTCATGCGCCGCACATCATTCAGGTCGGTGATCGTCATGTTGGGGGGCAGGTTGTCGTCATTGGCATTGCCGTAGCCCCATACCCCTCGGATACCGGCGTCGCGAAGACCGAGGAAGGCCTGCTCGGCGTGGTCCGGCGTATTGTTGTTGTGGCACCAGTCGTATAACGTGGTGATGCCCGAGTTCATCGCTTCGAGCGCACCAAGGTAGTTGGACAGATACATGTCGTCGGCACTGAGAAGCCGGCCGGCGATGAGCCGCATGCCAGTGAAGTATTGCCCGAGGGTCCAATCTGTGCCGGCCGCCCGCAGCAATGTTTGCCAGGTATGGCGATGACTGTCGACAAGGCCAGGCATGACGATCATGTTGGTCGCATCCACTACCTCGGCGTCGTCCGCCTCGATGCGCGGCGCCACCGCTTCGATTTTCGTGCCCTGCATCAAAACGTCGCCTATACGAAGCTCCCCAATCGCCTTGTCGTTGCTGAGGATGCTGCCTCCCCGGATCAACGTGCGCTTTTGCTTGTTCACAGTCATTCGAATGTCTCCTCTTGGTGTTATGGAACTCCGTGGCCGCCGTGACCAAAGTTGTCACCTAAACCACGCGTTGGTAGAATTGGACACTTGTCGCCTCGTCCCGGTGACCAACGGCCCGGCATTCTGCCTTCGGTCAACCATGTCCCCATTTAATGAGCCGTGCGCGGAACGGTCAATCTGTCGCGGAATGATGTTCCGTACATTAAAATTCACATTAGAGGGGCGGAACCGTGTCTTTCGTGTCGCGGAGCATTGCAGTTGATTTATGGCACCGGATTAGTGAAGCTGAGTTTCGCCCGCGTCTAAGCAAGGGAATATGTGGCCCTCTGGACGGGATGCAGCCAACTTGTGTACTGGGCTGTTTCTCCTAGTGACTTCCTATTCACGACGTCCGGCAACACATGTTCGGCTTGATGCTCCACGTGCATGCGCCCACCGTCCGCGCGGACCTCGAGCGGGCCTCCGTGCTTTCGCGAGCCCCCAACTTTAATGTGACGACTAATGCCTGTGATACACGTCGTCGCCCAATCCGGCCGCCGGAGATTTACGTCAGCATCAGACGACCCCTGAGGCACGGAACGCATCGATCTCCTCCGCCGCGTAGCCGATTTCCCGCAGGACCTCGTCGGTATGCTCGCCAATCGTGGGCGGCCGGGTGTCGATGGCCGGTGGCGTGCGGGAAAGGCGGGCTGGAGGCGAAACGATCGGTACCGGGCCGTGCAACCCCGGGTACTCGATCCAGGTGAACGCACCGGATGCGCGGATTGAGGGGTCCTCGAGCGCCTCGCGCGGTGAATAGACAGGACCGGCAGGGATCTTGGCAGCCTCGAGTTCGGAAAGCGCCGCTTCGCGCGTGCGCGACGCACACCATTCCGACATCATCTTGCTCAACGCGTCGCCATTCTCTCCGCGCAGGAGGTCGTCCGAGAATCGCGGGTCGTTCATCAGATCCGGTGCGCCAACCATGCGCGCCCAGCGTTTGAAGAGGGATTGGCCAATCACCTGCACGATGATCCAGCCGTCTGCGACGCGAAAAATGTCGGACGGGCCGGCGATCGGACTACGATTTCCGGTGGCCTGGCGGTTAATCTGAAGCGTGGCCTCCTCGATGAGCACTCCGCTCGAGAGATTCAGCGCTGTCTGCAACAGGGACGCATCTACCGATTGGCCTTTGCCGCTGCTACGACGTTCATATAGGGCCATGACGGTACCAAGCGCACTCGATAATGCGGTAGAAAAATCAACCACCGGCACCATAGCCTTCGTGGGACTGCCCGGTTGGCCGGAGATATGGACCGCCCCGCTCATCGCCTGGCCGATGCCGTCGAAGCCGACGCGGTGGCTCGCATCATCGTGCGTACCGAATGCCGTCGACGCGGTCAGGATGATATCGGGCTTGACGGCACTGATGGTCGTGTAGTCGAGACCGAGATTTGCGAGCGTATCTGGCGGCATGTTCGCGATCACGACGTCGGCCGTTTTTAGCAGACGCTGCACGATTCCCCGTCCACCGGGGCTGTCGACGTCAAGCGTGAGCGATCGTTTGTTGCGATTGACCTGCAGGAAAAATGCCCCTTCGCCGGTGTCGGTCACCGGCATGACGAAGCGATCTTCGCTACCGCCGACACGGTCAATGCGAATCACATCGGCGCCGAAGTCGGCGAGGAGTGCTGCACAGAAGGGGCCAGCGATATAACGGCCGAAGTCGAGGACGCGAATACCATCAAGTACCTTAGACATCATGTAATTTCCGTTGCCCTGGCGTTAGATCGCAACCTTCTGCGAGAATGCAGGGGCGCGCTTTTCTCGAAACGCCGCAACGCCCTCGATGACCTCGGGCCCGGAGAATCCGAGCATTTCAAGGGCAAGCGAAGCATCGAACGTCGGGCCCGCCTGGCGTAGCCAATTGTTCAGCGCGTATTTCGTCCAGCGAATCGCCGTCGGCGCCCCCTGGGCCAAGCGAGTCGCGATGGAAAGCGCGGTCTCCTGGAGCTCCGACTCGTCCACCGCGACAGACACTAGGCCCATCTGTTCGGCTTTTTCCCCACTAACCGGCTCGCACAACAGCAGGTGATACTTGGCTTTCGCCATACCGCACAATAGCGGCCAGACAATTGCGGCGTGATCACCGGCAGCTACGCCCAAACGCGTGTGTCCATCGACAAGTTTGGCTGTGCGCGCGGCGACGGGAATGTCGGCGAGCAAGGCGGCAACGAGCCCCGCCCCCACCGCGGAGCCCTGGATAGCAGAAACGATCGGCTTGGAACAGTTGACGATGTTGTAAACAAGATCCTTCGCTTCTCGCCAGACACGGGAACGCACTTCGAACGAGTTAATCATCGTTTCGACCATGTCGAAGTCGCCGCCGGCTGAAAAGGAACGTCCGGCGCCGCAAAGCAGTACCGCGCTAACTGTCTCGTCGGCATCGATATCGCGCCAGACGCGCGCGATCTCATCATGCCCGCGCTCATCGAGTGCGTTGAGCTTCTCGGGTCGGTTCAGTGTCACTCGCAGTACACCCGCTGCCGGACGGTCGAAGGCGAGTCGCGTGTAGGCTTTGTAGACAGGGTTGAAGTCGATGCCGTTCTCAGACATTTCATTTCCTTGAAGGATCGCCGTTGGATGCAGGGAGGGCGATCCGGGATGTGATGAAGTTAGCCGACAGATCGGCGAGAAGTAATCCCGCCGTCGACAGTGAAAATCGCGCCGGATGTGTAAGCAGACTTTTCCGAGGCGAGATAGACAAACAGGTCCGCGACTTCGTCGACCGTTGCAGCGCGACCAAGTGGATAGTTCGCGAGCAGTTCGGTATAGCGATCCGCGTCGCCGAGCAGGCGTTGCGCGTGCCCTTTTAGTACCTTGTTGATGCGATCGGTATCAACCGGCCCAGGGTTTACGCCGACCACGCGAATGTTATCGTCGGCGAGACTGCGGCCGCCCAGGGCTCGCGTAAACGCCATCAGTGCCGCATTCCCGGTCGTACCGGCAATGTAGTTGAAGTCGAAGTTCTCACCGCCGTTGCCAATGTTGTTCAATATCACGCCGCCACCTCGGGCCTTCATCACCGGGTACAGTGCGCGAGTCAGGTTGATGTACCCAAATACTTTCAATTCCCATCCCGCGCGCCAACGCTCCTCGTCGACATCCCAGAGGTTGCCTCCTGGAATGGCGCCTGCGTTGTTGACCATGACGTCAGTTGTCTCGCCGAACTGCGCGACTTCGGCCACAGCGCCGGGCAGCGTCATGTCGATCGCGAGGATGTCCGCCTCGACATCATGTTCCGCGGAGACCTTGCTTGCGATCGCGGCAAGCTTTTCCCCCGAACGCGCAACTAGCCGCAAATGGCAGCCTTCCCGGGCGAACGCCCATGCCAGACCTTCGCCAATACCCTGCGAGGCGCCGGTGATCAAGACGGTTTTGTCTTTAAGATTCAGGTTCATCTTCTCTTCCTCCCGGCGCTTTGACACCGAGTCGGTTCGTGAAAAGGCGGATTGCGCGTCAATGCTGCGCAGCGAGACGGATTTCCTCGATTGCAGCCGGATTGTCGAGCGATGACAGATCGCCCGCCGGCTGGTCGGTGTAGATGCTGCGGATGACGCGCCGCATAATCTTTGAACTCCTCGTTTTGGGCAGTTGGGTTACAAGATGCATCTGGCTCGGGCGAAACGGACGGCCCAGCCGCTCATCCACGTGTTGGGCTACATCTCGGCGCAATTTGACCTCGTCGCCATCCCAATATGGCGCCGGGATCAGGAATACGACGAGCTTCTGTCCCTTGACCGGATCGTCGACGCCGATGGCGGCCGCTTCGGACACCGCAGACAGCTCAAGAAGTACTTCCTCGATTTCCGCGGGGCCGACGCGCTTGCCCGCAAGCTTGATCGTGTCGTCGGAGCGACCGAGGAGAAAATAAGTGCCGTCTTCGCGCCTCATGGCGAGATCACCATGGACCCAGATGCCGGGAATTGCGTGCCAGTAGGATTCCAGATAGCGGGCGTCGTCCTGCCAGAACGAGCTAGTCATGCCCACGAAGGGCCGTCGAATCGCGAGTTCGCCCACCGCGCCGACAACAGGGTTGCCGCTTGCGTCGACGACATCGGCCTCGACCGACGGCGAGGCGGTGTTGAATCCGCCCGGACTGATCGGCCGCACCACCACACTCGATAGCAATGCCCCGGATACTTCTGTCCCGCCGGTGTAGTTGATCACAGGCCGATGTCCGCGTCCGAACGCGTGCTGGAACCAGGAGAAGTGCTCGGGATCGATACCCTCGCCGGCCGTGATCAGCAGACGAATCGACGATACATCACCTTGTGTCGCGATCCTTGCATTGGCGGCGAGACCACGAATCAGGGTCGGTGCGGAGCCGAAATGGGTCACGCGGTGACGCTCGATGAGCCGCGACATGCGCGACCAATCGGGAAAATCTGGGGCGCCGTCGTAACACACCAGCGTAGCGCCGCTTAGCAGCGCGCTCGACATGACCAAAGAGCCAGCGATCCACCCCATGTCAGCGGGCCAGCAAAAGACGTCGCCGCGGCGGACATCGAAATGAACGGCGGCGTCGTGAGCGATCTTCAGTGGAAAGCCACCATGGGTATGGACCGCGCCCTTCGGCTTTCCCGTGGTGCCCGATGTGTACACTATCATGAAGGGGTCGACTGGCGACATCCCCGCGGGCTCCGGCGACGGCGGCGCGGCCCTGGCGATGTCCTCCCATGCGACAACCGTCTCGTTGAAGGTGATGTCTTCGCCGGCATGCTTCCAGACAACCGTCTGGATCTCGGGCAATCTGGTCAGTGCTTCGGCAACTAACTTACGCGTATCGACCCATTTCCCCCGGCGGGAGAATCCGGTAGTCGCGATGAGCTTGCTGGTGCCGCACGATGAAAGACGGGACACGATTGCGTCGACGCCAAAGCCGCTGAACAACGGAACAGCAATGGCACCGTGCCAGGCTAAGGCGAGCATCGTGACCGTGGCCTCGACGCCATTCTCCATCAACAGCCCGACCCGATCGCCACGTTCGATGCCAATCAATGCCATGCCTGCGGCAAACGCCGCCACACGTTCCCTCAGTTCAAAAAAAGTTACGCGCTGTACGCTGCCATCCTCGCGCTCTGCAACGACAGCGGGGCGCTGGGCCATCTCGACGTCATCGGCCCACTTGAAGATCGACTTGACCCAGTTTAGGCGCCCCCCTGGAAACCAGTTGGGAAATTCAAGACCATTGGATGAGTCCAGATACGCGTCGTACTTGGTGTCCCACACCACGCCGCAGAAATCCAGCACGGTATCCCAGTAAGCCTCTGGCTGAGCATTGGAGAACGCCAGCAGTTCGTCGTAGCTGTCGAGACCAAGCCGCCGCATCAACGCAGTAACGTTTGACGAGGCAATATCGTCGGCCGTCGGTTGCCATGCATCCCTTAGATAGTCACTCATCGAAAATACACCTACAGAACACAAGATTCATTAAATGGAAAAGGGGCGACTATGCTATGCACCCCTGCCGGCAACGGCGTCTCCGACGCCTCGGCTCAGGGACTGATTCCTGAGATTTTCCCGCACCGCATCGCCGACTCCACGAGGACCACGCTGGCGTTGCCGCAGACGGTCACGCATACGACTTCGTGGCTACTAGCCGTCTTTGACTCGCTCTCGACGAGACCGCCGCACCGGGTCACCTTGTCACCAAAACGCGGGGCGGAAGGAATTGGAATTTGCCCGGGCCCACATACGTCTCGACGCCTCGATAGGGGACAGGATTTGACTACGTTGCCGATGCGCATCTGACTGGGCGTATCTCGTAGTGCAGGATCCTTGTAAACATTTCTCATTGCATGTCTCCGAACGTGGCGGCGCCACGTGTCGACCCGGCGCGTCTTTCAGACCAAAAGTCATTCACGGGCGGTTTCTGTTTTTCATCGTGCGCGACGCCTGATGGCAAGTCAATGTTCTCCCACATTGCGTTCCGTACTTTGAAAACTCTGGATTGAGCTGGGCTAGCCGCTCTGCATTGCCAGGGACCTCGTGTCGGGGCCACGCCATACACAGCGGTTTTTCGAAGTACGGAATGGTTCTTGACTTTGCATTGACGGAGGTATCGACGGACGTCCATTGTGGGAAAAGACAGATCACCCCCCTGTGCCTCGCGATCATTGCATTAGTGCTTCGCAACGCCCTTCTCCGCGAGGTCGACGAGGTCCAGCCCCACTAGCAGGAGACTTTCGCATGACCCAATCGTTACTTGCCCTTAAGCCTACAAAGCTATCATGACGATCGTTGGCGACATCGCGAGCCTGGACTTGGCAGGCTGGGTCCGCCCAGGCGACACCGTCGCCTGGGGGCAGTGCTCTGCGGAGCCCGTGACGCTCACGCGCCTGCTCATGGCACAACGCCACGCAGTAGGTGGGCGTTTCACTGTGTTCATCGGCGCCAGTTGGAGCGACACGCTGCAGCCAGCGTTCGAGGATGTGGTGGACTTCCGCTCATACTGCGGTACAGCTCAGAATCGGCAACTCGCCGAAGCCGGGGTTCTCGACATCTTGCCGGCTCATTATTCATCATTGGAGAAAGTGCTGACTGAAGGTCCGTCAAAGGTGGACGTGCTGCTGTTGCAGGTCGCGCCCCCGGATGCTGACGGCTGCTTCAGCCTGTCCGCGAGTCACGAGTATCTGGTGCCCCTTATCGATTCGGCGCGCGTGGTGATTGCGGAGGTCAATCAGCAGGCGCCATGGACCTACGGTCCACGGAGGTTGGTCAAGACGGACTTCGATCTGCTCGTTGAGTCGTCGCGGGCGTTGCCCGATGCGCCGGCAAGCCGAGCCGGGGACGTCGAGCTGGCGATCGCGTCGCATGTGCAAGGGCTCGTCGATGATGGCGCCACCGTGCAATGTGGCATCGGCGCCTTGCCGGAAACCGTGCTGGCAGCCCTGTCCGGTCATCGCGATATCGGGATTCACAGCGGCGCGATCGGCGACACTGTCGCGGAGCTAATGCGCCGGGGCGTGGTCACCAACGCCCGCAAAACGATCGACTTCGGCGTAACAATTGCCGGCACGATCATGGGCTCAGCGGACATTCATCGGTTTGCGCACCGCAATCGCGCTATCCAGTTCCGCGCCACGAGCTATACGCACGACATTCGCGTGCTCGAATCGATTGACCGGTTTGTGGCGATCAATGCGGCCATCGAAGTCGACATAAGCGGACAGGTCAACGCGGAAGTCGCGGGCGGACGGTATCTCGGCGCCGTCGGCGGCGCCATGGACTTCCTGCGTGGGGCGCGGCGTTCGCGTGGCGGCCTGCCGATCGTGGTACTGCCGTCGCGTGCTGGCCGGCATGCCCGGATCGTACCCAGGATTGCGGGACCGGTTAGCACGCCGCGCAGCGACGCCGCAATCATCGTGACCGAGTACGGCGTCGCTGACCTACGTGCGCTCACTCTTGCACAACGTATCGACGCGATGATCGCGATCGCGCATCCGGAGGATCGCGACGAACTTGCGCGCGCCACAGTGCCGGGCGCGCGGAAACCCACATTCAAGGAGATTTCATGAGACGAGCTGCCATTGTGGCACCCGTGCGCACCCCCGTCGGCACATTCGGCGGCAGTTTGCGCGGGGTTCCGGTTGAAGCGCTGACGAGTACCGTCATCCAGGCGGTACTAGCGCGCTCTGGCATTGATCCGGCGCGCATTGACGACGTGGTGTTTGCGCAATCGTATGCCAACAGCGAAACGCCTTGCATCGGCCGCTGGGCCGCATTGCACGCCGGGCTGCCGATCGCGGTGCCGGGCATGCAACTCGACCGACGCTGTGGAGGCGGCCTGCAGTCCATCGTTACTGCCGCGATGATGGTTCAGAGTGGAGCCGCCGATGTCGTTCTCGCAGGTGGAGTCGAGAGCATGAGCAATATCGAGTACTACTCGACCGACATGCGCTGGGGCAAACGCTCCGGTTCGGCGCGCCTGCTCGACCGGCTCGAACGTGGACGAGAGCGTTCGCAGCCTGAGGAGCGCTTCGGCTACATCTCCGGAATGCTAGAAACAGCCGAGAACCTCGCGCGCGAGTACGGCATTTCCCGGGAAGAAGCCGATGGGTTCGCCGCCCGGAGCCACGCGCGTGCGGCGGACGCCTGGGAGAGTGGGCGGTTCGACGATGAGGTCGTACCGGTCTCAATCCCGCAAAAGAAGGGTGACGAGTTGCTGTTTGCGCGTGACGAAGGTATCAGGCCCGGGACCACTGTGGAGTCGCTTTCCAAGCTGCGCCCGATCAGCAACGGTGGAACTGTGACGGCCGGAAACGCGAGCCAGCAGAACGATGCCTCAGCCGCGTGTCTCATCGTCGCCGAGGACAAGCTCGACGAACTTGAACTGTCGCCGATGGGGTACCTGGTCGGCTGGGCTGCGGCAGGGTGCGAGCCTTCGCAAATGGGCATTGGTCCCGTGCCTGCAGTTCAACGCCTGTTTGCGCGCACCGGATTCTCGTTTGATCGGATCGATCTTGTCGAACTCAACGAGGCGTTCGCCGTTCAGGTGCTCGCGGTCCTCAAGGGGTGGAAATGGAACGATCAAGAGCGGTTGAACGTCAATGGCTCCGGCATTTCGCTCGGCCACCCTATTGCCGCGACTGGGGTGCGCATGCTGGCTACGTTGCTGCATGAGCTGCGCCGCCGCGGAGCACGTTACGGCTTGGAATCAATGTGTATCGGCGGTGGGCAGGGCATGGCAGCAATCTTCGAGGCCGTGTAGAGACGCGTGCCTCTCGAGGTGTGAACAGAGGAGTGAGATTTTGAAAATACATGTCCCAATCAAGCCGGTGGTCGACTCTGATGTAAAGGTCCGCGTGATGGCGGACGGCGTGGGCATCGACCTCGCCAACGTCAAGATGGCGCAAATTCGTCGAAGCGCAGCTTTACGTGGCAGTTGGCATCTCCGGCGCGATCCAGCACCTGGCAGGCATGAGGGGCGCCAAGGCGTTCGTCGCGATCAACAAGGTCCCGATGCGCCCATCTTCTCCGTGGCCGACTATGGCCTCTGCACGGATCTGTTCGAGGTCGTCCCCGACCTAATGGTGCGCCTGTGAAATTTGGTGCATAGCACACGCCGCGCGTCGCGGACGGGCCCTGAGGTTCCATTCAAGTTGTATTTACGGCGCAGAAAAAAGCGCCCTAGCCCACCCTAGATTTTGGAGACAAACAAACATGAGCAATTCCGCAGGTATGGAGGGTAGCCTCGAGCGGACAGGTTCCGAGCCGGCCCCGATGGCACGCGCGATCTGGTCGGCTTCGATCGGGACGGCCTTTGAATGGTATGAGTTCGCGCTATATGGCTCCTTGGCGTCCGTGCTGGCCCAGAAGTTCTTCTCGGGCGTCGACGCCAATACAGCTTTCATTTTTGCATTGCTGACGTTTGCAATCGGCTTCATGATGCGACCTTTGGGCGCACTTATCTTTGGCCGAATTGGCGACAGGATCGGGCGCAAGCGCACATTCGTCGTGACGATAAGCATGATGGGCCTAGCGACCGTCGGCGTAGGGTTGCTTCCGACATATGCAACGATCGGCATCGCCGCCCCGATTGCGTTGATTTGCATGCGCGTGTTTCAGGGGCTCGCGGCGGGCGGTGAATATACGGGCGCACTGACGTATGTTGCCGAGTACTCTACTGGGCGCCAGCGTGGCCTCAATATGTCGTGGACGACTGCATCGACTACCGCTGGCCTACTGATGTCGTTCCTCGTTATCCTGGGTGCCCGGGAGATCTCCGGCAGCGCCTTCGATGTGTGGGGGTGGCGCATACCGTTCGTCGGTTCGATCTTGCTGTTGGCTATTTCGCTCGGCCTTCGTCTGAAGATGAAGGAATCGCCCGCATTTGAGAAGTTGAAGGCCTCGAGAAAACTATCTAAGGCGCCCATCAGGGAAGCGTTTCTCGACCCTGTGAATTTGCGCCGCATCGTCGTAGCCTTCGCGCTCTGTGCAGGCATGACTGCGATGTACTACATGGCGGCCCTGTATCCGACCTACTTTTTGACGCAGACGCTGAAAGTCGATCCCAAGACCGTCAATACCGTGGTGCTGTTGGCGACGGCTGCCTGCCTACCTGTATTCCCCTTGTCGGGATGGATCTGCGATCGCATCGGACGCAAGTACTCGCTGCTCATCGGCTTCATGGTGACCGCGGCGATTGTAATGCCTACTTACAAAGGGCTGGCACATTACGCCAATCCGGCACTCGCTTCAGCGCAGGCGAACGCACCGGTCACTCTGCAGACGAATCTGGACAGCTGCTCACTGATGTTCAATCCGGTTGGCAATCGGAAATTTACGTCACCATGCGACGTCTCAAAACAGCTACTGTCTAGTGCCGGCATCAGTTATTCGCTGGCGGAAGCCCCTGTCGGTGGGGCGACAATGATTCGGGTTGGCAGCGGCATTGTCGAGGCGTACGACGCAGCCGGCCTCTCCGCGGACGAGGCCAAAGTGCGGAGCACGGGCATGTCTACCGACCTGCGAAAGCTCTTAATTGATCAAGGCTATCCAGAGAGAAGCGATCCTTCCGCGTTCAACGGCATCATGGTCTTTCTGCTGTTGGTAATCTTCTTTAGCTTCGCGATTCTGTCAGTGATGACAGTGGGTCCGGCGCTTGTCGAGATGTTCCCGACGCGAATTCGATACACGTCGATGTCGGTCCCGTACAACCTGGCCACGGGCTGGGTTGGAGGATTGCTACCGACCTTCGTCTTTGGGATATCAGCGCAGACCGGCAGCATCTTCTCGGGCCTTTGGTATCCGATCTGCTGGACGATTGTTTCGCTACTGGCTTTGATCTTCTTCAAGGAAACGCGCGACATCGACATCACCGCCCAGGATTGAGAGACTTGGGGCACCTGAGCACGACGCATTCCGGGGCCTGTCAGTTTCTTTGTGCGCAGGACAGTTAAAGGCTCACCATCATTTCGTCCGGTGAGCCAGCATTATCTCAACAATGTGGATGTGTGAACCGTTCCTCGTAGAGGATCCCAAACTGGTTCATGGCAGCCTTCCAGTCATGCGTTGAATTGCCCCACTTCCCGGTGATGTTGCGCAGGGCCAGCCACAGTAGCTGGTCGCCGCCTCATCGCTGGGGACGTTTCCGAAGGGGTAGCGAGACTCCCCATGCGGCGAAAGAACAACGTTGGATTTGACGCGAAGCGGGCGCAATGTGCAGCGTGTCTTTGGCTGCTATGAATGAGGCTGTCCTCTCGCCGCGCCATCCTCTTTGCCCTAAGCCGTCACCCTGGCAGGGAACTCTTCACGGCCCGTACTATGGCTTGAACGCTGAGTTCGACGTCTGCCTCAGTAGTTGCCCAATTCGCAACGCTGATGCGCATTGCGGGGCGGCCTTGCCACAGCGTCCCCCCACACCAGCAGACGCCTTCAGCCTGGAGCGCATTGATCACTGCTCGCGTCGCCTCGGGCGATCCAAAGGATACGAGCACCTGATTAAGCACGACATCATTGAGTATTTCGTATCCGTGGCTCGAAAGACCGTCAGCGAACTGCCGTGCAAGGCTGCAAAATTGTCCAACGAGATCTGAAATGCCGTCGCGACCGAGGTGCAGCAACGCAGCCCATATCTCGACGCCGCGCGCTCGTCTGGAGGATTCCGGTGTGTAGTGGGAGGGTTCACGCCCATCCTCGACGCCCTCTGATAGGTACGCCGCACTCGCTGACATTGCTGCCCGTAGATCCGCTGCGTTTCGAACAAGGACGATGCCACTATCATAAGGAACATTGAGCCACTTATGACCATCCGTCGCCCATGAATCTGCCTCAGCCAAGCCGGCTGTCAACGCACCGAAATCCCGATTCGCAAGTGCCCAGAGACCGAAAGCACCATCAACATGGACCCAGGCACCGAACTCTCTTGCACGACGACAGACTTCCGCCGCCGGATCGAAGTCACCGGTGTTCACGTTACCAGCCTGGATGCAGACAATTGTACGGCTATCGAGCGCCGGCATACTATCGACTTTGAGCCGCCCGCGGCGGTCAGTCGGGACCCGAATAACACGTTCGCGTCCGAGGCCGAGTAACGAAAGCGCCTTTAACACCGTCACATGAACTTCTTCACTAACAACAACGCGGAGTTCGGGCGCGCCATAAATTCCTTTAGCTTCCACGTCCCAACCCAAACGCGAAAGAAGCGCGTGGCGTGCGGATGCCAGCCCGGTAAGGCTGGCCATTGACGCGCCACTGACAAACGCCCCTGCGACTCCTTCTGGCATACCGAACAATTCGCGTAGCCATTGCAACGACACGTCTTCTAGAGTCGCCGCAATCGGAGAAGTCCATCGGAAGCATGCATTCTGGTCCCACGCCGTCGCAAGCCAGTTCGCCGCAACGGTAGCTGGCAAAGCACCGCCTATCACCAGGCCAAAATAACGTCCACCTACGGTGGCGACAGTCGCAGGAGATCCGATCTCATCGAGGCGCCGTAGGACTTCGATCGAGTCAACGCCTTTTTGCGGTAGTGCATGCCTAAGTTCGTCGAGACGGCGTATGGCCTCGGGTGAGGCTATTACCGGCCGACTTTTTACTGACTGCAAATATGATGTAGCTCTTTCACAGGCGGCTTGCAAAACTCTGTATACCGACGAGTCTTCCATAGAAACTCCATATCTTTCCGGTGTACTAGACGCGCGCGTTTGATTCTGGCGCCGTTTTCTGCGCCCCTGGCCTCAACCACCGTTCCGTCGCACTGACATTGGAAAAGCGCTTGAAGAAGGATACGGGAAATACAAGTAGCTACCCGGCAGCGTCCTATCTATTTAATGCTTGCGCCGCGAGCATGTCGGACAAGGCGCAGCAACCAACCCGCACACGACTCCAAGTACTCGTCAGCTTTTCGCCCTGGGTATCGAATGCCTAGTTTGATTGTCAACTCTTGCCCGTTAAACCACGACTCCACTCCCTCCAAGGCTTCGTCATCATCAAGCATGTTTTTCATGTTCTCTGAATGCCTATTATTCTGTATTTGCTCATGACCGGCATGCACAATCTGCTCCTAGAAATCATCGGCCGCCGTTGATGCGGCTTGAGGGAGAGAGGAATACTGTTAGGTGGAATGTCTAGTTCTAGGCTCAGAGTTTGGCGAAACTCTGGCCAGAGGTTGGCGATGCCATATTGCCTAGCCATCTATTGGAATATGTTTTCGCAGGCTATGTACGGCTGCGGTACGAACGAAGCCACGAAAACTGCAGTATCGACCCCAGCACAAAAATACCCAGCCACGCCGCAAGCGCGCCACGTACGATGGGGGACTCGGGACCACTCGCTATGGGATGACTAGCCGGTAGCCGCGTCAGCGTCTCATTGATCCCGGGGACTAACAACAGAAAGAAGCTGAACGTGAATGCGAACTGGGAAAGGTATCGCCGTGCACCACCCAAGAACCCTATCCGCGGAACGAATAGGCCGCCCAATACCGCAATAAGTGCCGCGATACCCAGTGCGTGGCCAACATTGAAGCCGCCTGTACTGGACAAGCCAAACGATGTGAGTACCGAGACCACCATTCCGGTCAAGTAGATCTTGGCGGACTGGGTAGTGCTCTCAATTCTTTGGTATCGGGCGAAGCTATAGAGACCCGCAGCGAAGGTCGCCAAGCTGAGAATGGTGTGACCCGCGCCCAACGCGGAAATGGGATGAGGCATAGGACAATGACTCCTTCTGAAGGTAAAGCCCTGATCGCCGTAACGCTGGCGGCTGGACGAATGCAGGGCGGCAATTATTGTTTCCCAAACAAACAACCGACTAGTTGGTCGATAAAACAACTCAAAAAATGAGCGCCGTAGCGCCCGCCTCCATGAGGGATGCTCAACTCAACGCGCTCAAGCGACCAATTGCCACTCGCGAAATGGCCTGAAACGAGTCCGCGTTGCCCAAGGCCCGTGCGGTCAACATCGCACCGTGTACCGTAGACATAAAGGTCTGAGCCTCGACAAACGCGCTGTCGCACAGCTTGAACTGAGACCTTGCCACCCCACTGTCCAGAACTGTCGCTATCCAAGTCGTCAAGTCGTCGAAATAACCTCTAACCTGATCCACGATCTCTTGCGGGATCATGGGCAATTCTGCGGCGAGCATGGCGCAAATACACATTGTCGATGTGCCATCGCGGATGCATTCCGTCCAATAGTTGACGTAGGCCATCAATCGCGCCAAGGGATCCTCAATATTCCGATCGAGAGCCGCCAATCCTTCCCGAGCCTGCTGGCGGTGTCGCGTGACCACTGTCAACACCAAGTCCGCTTTGCTCGGAAAATGATGATGAATGCTGGGCTTGCCGATGTGCACCAGTTTGGACAGATCCGCATAGCTGAACCCGTGATAGCCGCCTGCGGCGAGCAGTTGCTTAGTGTGCTCTGCAATTTCGGTCGCACGGGGAGACAGATCAGCGCTCATGCCTATTCATTGGAGGGACTCATAACGCAAGAACAATGTTTCATGCGCGCACTTGGTATCTATACAACATCAACCAATCTACTAGTTGGTCGGGTTCGTGTCAATCCTTCGAGCGCAGTTATTGAATGCAGGGATAACGTCGCCCGGCCGCTAGGGCGGCCTTAAGCATCCAGACGCAGAACTGGCGGGATGATCGATCGGTGCGCAGCTGCTCGACCAGTGTAGCCAGGACGGAATTGTCGAGCGATTGCACGGCATACCACAGGCCCACACGTCGCGACACTTCGAAGCCCAGATAGGCCGGATCTCGACACCCGGACGGCCGCGCACCAAGGACTCAGGCGCCACGCAAGCCCCCAATCCTGCGGAGACCAAGTCTATGGCCAAGCATAGTGTTTCCGCGTTCGCCGCGGGCACGCTCGCCGCCGCGCCATAGTAGGGTAAGAGCCGCCGGCGCGTCGGATGATTCGGATAAACGATCCACGGCAAGGCGCAAGCGCCGCAACCCGCAGGGGCCGTCAGTAGATAGGACTCGACGAACAGTTGCAAGAACAGTTCGTCCTCGCAGCGCCCGTCTTCGGTCGACAGGCGGGCGTCTCCCTTGCAGCGATCGAGCAGATTGATGCAAAGCGCTTGCATCGCTTGTCGCGCAAATCAAGGCACAGCGACGCGCCTTCCTACTTCACGCGACAACCTGACAGGCGTGCCGCCCCAGGGTTGTAGCCCCCAACTGAACGCTTGACGGCGCACCACAGCCCGGCGAGTCATCCAAACGCCCCACGCGCCGCCAAAGCTAGTCGCGCTGCTGCATATGGCCTCCCCAATTGCCTGCACCCTGTTCCAGTACGCCTGAGGCGTACATCACTCAAGACCGCTAGCAGCTCCTCCCACCAAGCGGCAACTCGCGTGCATGTGCCCCATGCATCTCTTGACACTCGGTTCTGATGAGTTATTATCTATTATCTATTATCTATCAAATACGGAGCAGCCCATGACCCAAGTGACCGTTACCCTCGACGGCGCCACTCTCACTCCCGACGAAGTGATCGAAATCGCACGCAACCATGCCCGAGTTGAGTTGTCCGCGCACGCCCGGCGAGCACTTCGCACGACACGCGCTCACATTGAGGAGAATTGGCTCAACGATTTCGCTCCCCTGATGTACGCGTTCAATACTGGCGTTGGAAGTCTCAAAAATCGACGTATTGGAAGCGAAGAGATCTCGGAATTTCAGAGGAATCTTGTGCGCTCTCACTCTGCAAGCACTGGGGAGCGCATGCCATCCGAAGTCGTACGGGCCATGATGGCCATGAGGGCCAACGCCTTCGCCAGTAATCACTCAGGTGTTAGAGAGACGATTGTTGATAGGCTGCTCGCGATGCTGAATCACGACATCATCCCCGTCATCGCGGCCAAAGGAAGCGTAGGAGCGAGTGGGGATCTCGCGCCGCTCGCCATCATGAGTGCCGCGCTCATGGGCATGGCTGAGAGCAAGGTCGAGTTCCAAGGCGACGTTATCCCAGCCTCAATCGCTTTCGAACGTGCGGGGTTGGCACCGACCATGGATGTGCACGCAAAGGACGCAACGGCTCTCATCAATGGATCCACAGCTTCCCTAGCCTATGCAGTCTTGGCCGCACACGACGCACGGTCACTATTGACCGACGCCACTATCTCGCTAGGCATGACACTTGAGGCATTGCGCGGAGAACTGTCCTGCTTCGAAGACCGCGTCATGCTGGCTCGACCACATCGTGGTCAACGGCGCGTCGCCGCCGCGATACGCAATGTCGTTTCGGGCAGCGGTCGGTGCACAGAAGCGGCCCGACAAGTTCAGCTCCAGGCCTCCCAGGAAGCTGTGATTGAACCCCGCATTCAAGACGCATATTCCTTACGCTGTGCGCCGCAGGTCTATGGACCTGCGCTAGACGCACTCGATTACATCGATACCATTCTCAAAGCGGAAATGAACAGTGCAACGGACAATCCGTTGATATTTTCCGACCTAAAGGGAGGATACGATGTAGTTTCGGGTGGCCATTTCCATGGCCAATATATTGCGCAAGCAATGGATCTTCTTGCCTTGGCAGTAACTGATGTAGGCGCTATTTGTGACAGGCGGAGTGCCCGCCTCATCGACCCCGCTTGCAATTTTGGCCTACCTACTAACTTGATCGCTCAGCGGGCCGGAATAAACACTGGCTTCTCAGTTGTGCAAAGCATGGGTACGGGTCTTACTCTCGAAAATGTAGGACTATGCAGCCCCGCCAGCACAATTAGTTTGCCAGCAAAGGGAAACACCGAAGATCATGTGAGCAATTCTTGCTTTGCCGCCCGTCGGACTCGGACGGTAATTCAAAATACGCAGGCGATTGTCGCGGCCGAGCTGCTGATCGCCGCACAGGCGTTAGACCTGTCTGAGCCCCGTCTTAATGAATATCCACTTGGAATTGGTACCGCGGTAGCGCTTCAGGCTCTTCGGGAGAAAGTTCCAGCGACACTCGAAGACGACAGATGGGTGTATGACGATTTGGAGGCAATAAAAGCGATGGTGATCGATGGCACGTTTAGAAATGCTGTCGAGTCCGTTTGCGACCTTCTATTTTAATGACACCTTAATTAACCTCAGTGCGAGCTTCAGATGGATGCTTCAACAGATCTGACATTGCAGGAGCGGATTGCAAAGATAGTGGCCGATCGCATCGTCAAGGGTGAATTGATGCCAGGAGAGTGGTTACGCCAAGACACGATCGCACACGAGTTCGCCATCAGTCATGTACCAGTGCGTGAAGCATTTCGTCGACTCGAATCGCAGGGACTCGTGCTCAGCGAACCCCGCAAGGGCGTCAGAGTTGCGCATCTCGACGAAACATCCATCGTGGAAATCACAAGGATGCGAGCAGCATTGGAAACCTTGGCGCTGCGGGTAGCAGTACCGCTTATCAGGGACAGTGATATCGCTGACGCAGCCACAGCAATCGAACGCGGCAACCATGCCTCGGATATCGAGGAATGGGAAAGCTGTAACCGCGCTTTTCACGGAGCATTGAT
>NZ_JBFTLQ010000066.1:0-44332 GCF_056396525.1 Cupriavidus sp. 05T41 | reverse complement strand
GGCCGCGAAAGCCGCGCACGCTTCGGCGCCCGCGGCGGCGGGCATCGCGCAGCCGCAGCCGGCCGAGGCACCGTGGACCTATGCGGTCGACCAGATCAGCATCAAGCAAGCCAGTCTCGCGCTGCGCGACGAGCTTGCCGCTTCCGGGCCAGGCACGCTGGCGCTCGGACCGCTGGACGCCGAAGTCGCGGGCCTGTCCGGCGACAGCGACAAGCCTGCCAAGGTACAGGCCAAGCTGGCGCTGGGCGAGGGGCAAAGCCTCAGCCACGAAGGTGAACTGACGCTGCGTTCCGGCACCATGGCCGGCACGCTGCAGGCCAGCGGCGTCAGGCCGCAAGGATTTGCCGCGTGGTGGCCGCCCGAGCTGCGCACCAAGCTCGGCGATACCGCCGTCAACGCCGAACTGCACTACAAGATGGCCTGGGGCGGCCCCGCCTTTGCGTTCTCGCTGGACAAGTCCCGCGTGGAGCTGGCGCCGCTTTACCTGAGCACGCGCGAACCGGTCACGGTACCTGCATTGGCCACCGGCGGCGCTGCGGCCGGCAATGCCGCGGCCAACAATGCCGCAGCCAGCAATGCCGCCAGCAATGCCGCCGACAATGCCCGCCGGCGCGATGCGCGCCGCGCCCGTGGACGCGACAGTGACAGCGACACTGCCAACCTGCCGGTCATGCGTGCCGAGCGCGTGGCGCTCGACGACATCGCGTTCGATCTCGCCGGCCATACCTTCCAGGCCGGCCAATTGGTGGTGGCCAAGCCGCAGGTGGCGCTCACGCGCGATTACCGCGGCCAGCTGCTCGAGAGCGCGCGCCTGTGGGCGGCGCAGTCCGAACAGAAGGCAAGCCAGCGCACGGCCGTCGCCACGGCCAAGACCGTCCAGCCGGAGAGCGCGCCGGCGGCCAGGTCACTGCCGTGGAAGGCGCAGCTCGGCAAGTTCTCGCTCGATGGGGGCGAGGTGCGCGTGACGGACTACGAGCCGGCCGTCGCCAACCGCGACCGACCTGTCATCCACCAGTACCGCAACGTGAGCCTGGCCACCGGCATGCTGCAGTGGCCCATGGCCGGCGGCGCGATTCCGCTCAAGCTCAAGGCCGAGACCGGCCGCCGCGGCGTGCTGGCCCTGGATGGCACCATGCTGCCCACGGTGCCGGCCGTGCAGCTGCAACTGGACCTGCGCGAGATCGACCTGGCACCGATGCAGCCCTACCTGGCCGACCGCTTCAACGCCGCGCTGCGCGGCGGCACCGCGACCGTGAAGGGCCGCCTGGGCGTGGATGCGCCAAGCGGCAAGCCGATTGCCGCGCGCTTCGCCGGCAATGCGCTGCTCGGCAATGTGCGCAGCGTGGACCGCGTGACCGGCGACGATTTCCTGCGCTGGCGCTCGCTGGCGGTCAACGGCATCGACTTCGCCATGGACGAGTCGAAGGGGCCGGTGAAGGTGGGCGTGGGCAGCGTGGCGCTGTCCGACTTTTACGCGCGCGTGATCCTCAACGCCAATGGCCGGCTGAACCTGCAGGATGTCCTGGCCGGCGGCGCCGCCAAAGGCGAAGCCGCGCCGAGCACCAGCCTGACGCAGGCCAGCCCGGCCTCTGCGCCTGCCGCCGCTCCCGCTCCGGCGCCCGCCGCCGCCAGGGCGGCTGCCAAGCCGCAGGTCCGCATCGGTGGCGTGACGGTGGAGAAGGGCAACATCAATTTCTCGGACTTCTTCGTCAAGCCCAACTACTCGGCCAACCTGACCGATATGAAGGGCTCGGTCTCCAAGGTCACATCGACCGATCCGGCCCCCGCCGACCTGACCCTGGCCGGGCGCATCGATGACGATGCCCCGGTCACGATCGACGGCAAGCTCAACCCGCTGGCCGACCAGCTCTACCTCGACATCGCCGCCAAGGCCGCCGGCGTGGAACTGACGCGCCTCACCCCGTACGCGACCAAGTACGCCGGCTATCCGATCACCAAGGGCAAGCTCACGGTGGATGTGGCGTACAAGATCGAGAACGGCAAGCTGGACGCGCGCAACCATCTCTACCTGGACCAGCTCACCTTCGGCGACAAGGTCGACAGCCCCACCGCGACCAAGCTGCCGGTGCTGCTGGCGGTTTCGCTGCTGAAGGACCGCAACGGCGTGATCGACATCAACCTGCCGGTGTCGGGCTCGCTGTCCGATCCGCAGTTCAGCATCGGCGGGGTGATCGCGCGGGTCATCGTCAACCTGCTGACCAAGGCCATCACCTCGCCGTTTTCGCTGATCGCCTCGGCCTTCGGTGGCGGCGGCGGCGACGAACTGGGCTACGTGGAATTCCCACCTGGCACCGCCACGCTGACGCCGGCGGCCAAGGAGAAGATCGCCACGCTCGGCAAGGCGCTGGCCGACCGCCCCGCGCTACGGCTGGAGATCAGCGGCCGCATCGATCCGGCCACCGACATGGCCGGCGCTCGCCGGGCCTGGCTCGACGCGCGCGTGGCCGAGCAGAAGGCACGCGACCTGCGCACCAGTGCCCGCGAGGGAGCGGTGGCCGAAGAGAATGAGGAGGGCGAGCAGGGTGCCAAGGTGACGGTGTCGGCGCAGGAATATCCGAAGTACCTGGAGGCGGTCTACAAGCGCGAATCGTTCAAGAAGCCGCGCAACATGATCGGCCTGTCCAAGTCGCTGCCGCCTCAGGAGATGGAAAAGCTGCTGCTCGACAATGCACCGGTGACCGATGTGGAACTGCGGCAACTCGCCGAGCAGCGTGCGCTGGCGGTCAAGCAGGCGCTGGAACGCGATGCCAAGGTACCGGACAGCCACCTGTTCCTGACCGCCCCCAAGCTCAGCGCCGAGGGCATCAAGGACAAAGGCGCGCCCAACCGGGTCGACTTCGCCATCCGCCAGTAGGGCCGGCAAGGCAGCAGCGCACCCGGCGCCACGGGCCGGCGGCGCAAGCCGCTGCCGGCCAAAAGCTTGTATGATCTGGCCCGGAATGGAAAACAGGAGTGCGTTTTGCTGCAGGAAGTCGTTGCCTACAAGACCTGGGTTTGCCTGATTTGCGGCTGGGTCTATGACGAAGAACAGGGATGGCCGGAAGACGGCATTGCCCCCGGCACGCGCTGGGAAGAGATTCCGGAAGACTGGCGCTGCCCCGAATGTGACGTGGGCAAGGGCGAGTTCGCGATGATCGAGATCTGAGCCGGAAGGCTCAGGCAAGGCCGTGGAGCGTAGCGCCTGACGCCTGGCATTGGTGTCCGGCGTGCGGCGCCCGGCCGCCGGCGGGCGGCTCAGTGACGCTGCCTCAGTGACGCTGCAATTCCTTGCAGATACCGCCGCGCCGCCTGCGTCCGGCACAGCGGCGATAGCGCATGCGATACGGATGGCTGCAGCGCCAGATCGCGGCGCCGACGGTGACCAGCAACAAAGTCACCATGATGGTGGCCAGCAGCCCAAGCGTCATCGCGGCCTCCTTTCCACAGTCAGCCCGCAGTTCCCTCGAACGCGCAATGCGTCGGGCAGTGCTCAGATGAGCAGTGGCAGCGCCTCGAGCAGGGCCACCGCCAGCAGGGCTCCGAAGATCGCGCCGGCCGCGCGGCAACTGATGCGCAAAGCCCGGGCCGTGAACGGAATCCCGCCGAAGGCGATCATGCCAACCAGCGCCATCGGGATCAGAAATACAA
Organism: Cupriavidus sp. 05T41; assembly: GCF_056396525.1. NCBI lineage: Bacteria > Pseudomonadati > Pseudomonadota > Betaproteobacteria > Burkholderiales > Burkholderiaceae > Cupriavidus > Cupriavidus sp. 05T41. The sequence continues at coordinate 40,684 of NZ_JBFTLQ010000066.1, read as the reverse complement.
GATCATGTGACGTGAAGTGCAGCACGGCTGTCTCCTGTCTCTCTCCTTGTTGTTCCAGTATAGAAAGTGTCGGCGGTACGCCAAGCCCGATCGCGTCGGGGTTGTCACCTAAGCGGCACGCGGCACCCGCGCGCACGGTTGGCGCGGCAATTCATTGTGCGCTCCGCAATTCTTCCTTTTCGCGCCGCAGAAGGGCGCCAGGGCAATGGAAGGCGCGGCCTTGCTGCGCTGCCTCATAACTTGTCCTTGTCGTCCGCGTAAAAAACACCTAAAAATTGGTCAGGCCACTTTACCTTCAGGCCTGAACGGATTCCCGGGAGTTGCGCGCCGACATGCCCCTGCAGCAGATCGAACCCCGCCGCCTGTACCGCCAGATCGCCGACCAGCTGCGCCGGCTGATCGAGAACGGCGAATTCCCGGTCGGCTCGCGCCTGCCGCCCGAGCGTGACCTTGCCGCCCAGCTCGGCGTGTCGCGCCCGTCGGTGCGCGAAGCGCTGATCGCGCTCGAGGTGGAGGGGCTGGTCGAAGTGCGCATGGGCTCGGGTATCTATGCCTGCCCACCCGAGCGCGCGCGCGCCGCCAGCGTGGTGGCCGAGCCGCCGCTGGACGTGATCCGCGCGCGCCAGACCATCGAGGGCGAGATGGCGGCCAACGCCGCGCGCCACGCCACGCCGGCGCTGCTGGCCGCGCTCGAAGAGGCCATCGCCATCATGGAAGACGAAGCCGGCAGCGGACACATCCCGGCCAAGGGTGACCGCCTGTTCCACCTGCGCATCGCCGAAGTCTCCGGCAATGCCGTGCTGCAGCGCATGGTGGCCGAGCTGTTCGACGAGCGCCATAACCCGCTCTTCGCCCGCTTCGGCAGTCATTTCGAGAACGAAGCGAGCTGGCGCGCGGCCATCGCCGAACACCGCGCGGTGGTTGCCGCGATCGCCGCGGCATCGCCCGACGCCGCGCGCGACGCCATGTGCGAGCACCTCGAAGCCTCGCACGGGCGCTTCTATGCGGCATGGCCCGGCGCCGCGCCCGTCGCCGGCGATGCCGCGCCGGCGCCCTCCCCCAATTCGCGGCGCAAGCCGCGCAAGCCTGCCAAGGAGTCGTGATGTCGCTGGTCTGCCATATCCACGGAAGCGAAGACCTGCGCTTCTCCCATGTCGATCCCGCCGCCCCCGGCCCACACGAAGTGGAAGTGCGCCTTGGCGCAGCCGGCATCTGTGGCTCCGACCTGCACTACTATTTCCACGGCAAGGTCGGGGCCTTCGTGATCCGCGAGCCGCTGACGCCGGGCCATGAGGCCGCCGGCACCGTCGCCCGCGTCGGCAGCGCCGTCACGCGCGTGGCGCCCGGCGACAAGGTGGCGATCAATCCCTCGCACGCCTGCGGCCAGTGCGACTACTGCCGCCTCGGGAGCGACAACCTCTGCCGCGGCATGCGCTTTCTCGGCAGCGCCAGCGTCTACCCGCACGTGCAGGGCATGTTCCGCGAGCACTTCCTGATGCACGAGCGGCAACTCACGCCGGTGGATGCCGATATCTCGCTGGGCGAACTGGCCTTCGCCGAACCGCTCTCCGTCGCGCTGCACGGTGTCAACCGTGCCGGCGAACTGCTCGGCAAGACCGTGCTCGTGACCGGCGGCGGCACCATCGGCAGCCTGGTGGTGATGGCCGCGCGCCTGGCCGGCGCGGCGCGCATCATCGCCTGCGATATCGCCGACCGCCCGCTCGAGGTGGCGCGCAGCGTGGGCGCGGACGAGGGCATCCGCACCGACCAGGCCGACCCGCAAGCGCTGCGCGAACTCGCCGACGTCTGCCTCGAAGCCGCCGGCAGCGCCGCCGCGCTAGGCACCTGCCTCGCCGCCGCGCGGCGCGGCGCGCGCATCGTGCAGATCGGCACCCTGAGCGCCGAGGGCCTGCACTTTCCCGCCAACGACATCATGGCGCGCGAGCTGGACTATGTCGGCGCGTTCCGCTTCGGGCGCGAGTTCGACTGGGCGGTGCGCTATCTCACGCAGCGCCGGGTCGACGTGCGGCCGCTGCTGTCGGCGCAGCTGCCGCTGGCGCAGGCCGTCGAAGCATTCAGGCTGGCCGCCGACAAGACCCGCAGCACCAAGGTGCAACTCACCACCGCATCGATGCAGCAAACCTGAGCAGACCCGAGCAGACCTGAGCAGACCCGAGTGCCGCAGCGCATCCGCAAGAGAGCGCGCGGCCATACCCAACGAAAAGGAGACCGAGCATGAAGCCATTTTCCCTGCGCCTGCCTTCCACCCTGCTGCCCGCGGCCATGCTGCTGGCGGCCTGCGCGGCCACGCTCGCATGCGGCAGCGCGCTGGCCCAGACCAAGCTCAAGTGGGCGCACGTCTATGAAACCTCCGAGCCCTTCCACAAGTGGTCGGTGTGGGCCGCCGAGGAAATCAGGAAACGCAGCAACGGCCGGTACCAGATCGATGTCTTCCCCGCCTCGCAGCTCGGCAAGGAGAACGACATCAACCAGGGCCTGGCGATGGGCACGGTGGACATCATCATCTCGGGCTCCAGCTTCGCCGCCAAGTCGTTCCCGCGCATCGGCGTGACCTACTACCCCTACACCTTCCGCGACGCCAGCCACCTGCTGGCCTATACCAGGAGCGACATCTACAAGGAACTCACGCGCGGCTACGAGGAGAAGTCCGGTAACCATATCGTCGCCACCACCTACTACGGCACGCGCGAGTCCACCTCCAACAAGCCCTTCTCGCACTGCACCGAGATGAAGGGCCTGAAGATGCGCGTGCCCGATGTGCCGGCCTACCTGGCCATGCCGCGCGCGTGCGGCGTCAATACCTCGCCGATCGCCTTCGCCGAGGTCTACCTTGCCCTGCAGAACGGCACGGTCGAGGCGCAGGAGAACCCGCTCACCACGATCGAAGCGAAGAAGTTCTACGAGGTACAGAAGTACATCGTGATGACGGGCCACATCGTGGACCACCTCAACACCGTGATCTCCGGCGGCCTGTGGAAGAAGCTCCCCGAGGCCGACCGCAAGATGTTCACCGACGTCGCGCAGGAAGCCGCCACGCGCGCCACCGCCGACGTGGTCGCGCGCGAGAAGGAGCTGGTGTCGGTGTTCAAGCAGAAGGGCCTGAGCGTGACGGAGATCAGCGTGCCGGAGTACCGCGAGGCGGTGCTCAAGAACGTGAGCTTCGAATCGCAGGGCTATCGCAAGGCCGACTGGGAAAAGATCCAGGCGGTGCATTGAGGCTGGCATGCGCCGGAGCGCCGCGGCAAGGAACGCGGCGGGAAACGCGGCAGGAAACGCGGAAGAGGGCGCCCGGGCTGCCGCGTGTCGTCGCCCCTCTCCCGCACAGTGGGAGCGGGGCGACGACACATCGCCCGCGAGTCATCCGGGCAGAAGTCGATTGATCGCACACCAGACGCAGGCCAGCACCAATCATTCGCGGAGCACACCGATGGAAATGCAATCCAGGATCACGGCCGATGCGCCGGCGCAGCCCGCGCCGCCGGACGGCACGCCGCACATGGCTTCGGTCGAGGAGCTTGTGCACAGCTTCGAGGAGGCCGACGGGCAGCCGGTGGACCTGAGCGGCTACGCCGCCGAGGACTGGTTCACGCTCGGCCTGTTCTGGCTGATGACGGTCCTGGTCTTCCTGCAGTTCTTCACGCGCTACGTGATGAACGATTCGCTGGCCTGGACCGAAGAACTGGCCACCTACTGCCTGATCGGCGTGGTATTCGCCGGCGCCGCGATGTGCGTGCGCAAGAGCCGGCATATCCAGGTGGACCTGCTGTACCGCTACCTGCCGCAGCGCCTGGCGCGCGTGCTGTCGACCCTGGTCGATCTCGTGCGCACCGCTTTTCTCGCCTACGCCGGCTGGCTGGTCTGGCGCTACATCCTGGTGGTGGGCGACGAGCCGATGACCACCATCGAGTGGAGCAAGAGCTGGGTCTATTACCTCGTCCTGGCCGGCTTCATGCTGATGTTCCTGCGCTCCTGCCAGGTGTGCTGGCAGAACTGGACGCAGGGCTATTCCATCCTGGAGCGCCCCGAGGCGTTCGAGACCATCGACGACTAACCGGGAGCGCGCCTCCATGTGGCTCCTGATAGTTTCCTTCCTGCTGCTGATGCTGCTGGGCCTGCCGGTCGCGATCTCGATGGCGGTGGCGTCGCTGCTCTACATCTGGGCTTCCGGCACCGCGCCGGACGTCATACTGGCGCAGCGCATGATCGCCGGCGTGGAGAGCTTCCCGCTGCTGGCCGTACCCTTCTTCATCCTGGCCGGCAACCTGATGAACGTGGCCGGCATCACCGGGCGCATCTACAACTTCGCCGTGGCGCTGGTGGGGTGGATGCGCGGCGGCCTGGGCCATGTCAACATCATCGGTTCGGTGATCTTCTCCGGCATGTCGGGCACCGCCATCGCCGATGCGGCCGGCCTCGGCACCATCGAGATCAAGGCCATGAAGGACCACGGCTACGAGACCGAGTTCGCGGTCGGCGTGACGGCCGCGTCGGCCACGCTCGGGCCCATCATCCCGCCGTCGCTGCCGTTCGTGATCTACGGCATGATGGCCAATGTCTCGATCGGCTCGCTGTTCCTGGCCGGCATCGTGCCCGGGCTGGTGCTGACGCTGTTCATGATGGGCACGGTGGCTTGGTTCGCCCACCGCCGCGGCTGGGGCAGCGACACGCCGTTCTCGTGGAAGCTGCTGGCCAATGCCAGCATCGAAGTGGCGGTGGTGCTGGCGTTCCCGCTGGCGATCTGGCTGATGACGCGCTTCGGCGTCTCCACCAACGTGGCGGCGATGAGCGCGCTGGTTGTGCTGCTGGCGCTCGACTGGTACTTCGATTTCTCCGCCGTGATGGCGCTGATGGCGCCGGTGATCCTGATCGGCGGCATGACGCTGGGCTGGTTCACGCCGACCGAGGCCGCGGTGGCGGCGGTGATCTGGGCGCTCTTCCTCGGGCTCGTGCGCTACCGTTCCATGACGCTGCGCTCGCTCGCCAAGGCCACGCTCGATACCATCGAGACCACCGCCTCGGTGCTGTTCATCGTCACCGCGGCGTCGATCTTCGCCTGGCTGCTGACGACCAGCCAGGCGGCGCAGATGCTGACCGACGCCATCCTCGGCTTCACCCACAACAAATGGGTGTTCCTGCTGCTCGCCAACGTGCTGATCCTGCTGGTGGGCTGCTTTATCGACACCACCGCCGCCATCACCATCCTGGTGCCGATCCTGCTGCCCATCGTGCTCAAGCTCGGCATCGACCCGATCCACTTCGGGCTGGTGATGACGCTCAACCTGATGATCGGCCTGCTGCACCCGCCGCTGGGCATGGTGCTGTTCGTGCTCGCGCGCGTGGCCAAGCTCTCGGTGGAGCGCACCACGGTGGCCATCCTGCCGTGGCTGGTGCCACTGTTCCTGACGCTGATCGCCATCACCTACGTGCCTGAGATCACCCTGTGGCTGCCCAACCTGGTGGGCAGCAAATGAGCGCCGCCACGATCGTCCAGGTAGAGCTGCTGCAGGTGGACCTGCCGCCGCGCGTGCCGCGCTCCGACGCCATCCAGTCCTTCGTCACGCAGGAAACGCCGATGGTGCGCATCCGCTGCGACGACGGCTCCGAAGGCACCGGCTACGCCTACACCATCGGCACCGGCGGCTCGTCGGTCATGGCGCTGCTGCGCGATCACCTGGCGCCGCGCCTGATCGGCCGCGATCCCGCCCATATCGAGGCGATCTGGCGCGATCTCCTGTTCGCCACCCACGCGACCTCGGTGGGCGCCATCACCAGCCTGGCGCTGGCGGCCATCGACACCGCGCTGTGGGACTGGCGCTGCCGCCGCGATGCGCAGCCGCTCTGGCTCGCCGCCGGGGGCGCGCAGCAGCGCGTGCCGGTCTACACCACCGAAGGCGGCTGGCTGCACCTTGACGCCGGCACGCTGGTCAGCGAAGCCGTGGCCGCCCGCGAGGCGGGCTTTCGCGGTGCCAAGCTGAAGGTAGGCCACGCGCGCGCCAGCGACGACGTGGCGCGGCTGGCCGCCGTGCGCGAAGCGGTGGGCGACAGCTTCGAGCTGATGGTGGATGCCAACCAGTGCTTCACCGCGGCGGAAGCCATCCGGCGCGCGCCGCATTTCGAGGCCATCGGCATCGCCTGGTTCGAGGAGCCGCTGCCGGCCGAGGATGTCGGCGGCCATGCGCGCCTGGCCGCCGCCACCACGGTGCCGGTGGCGGTGGGAGAGTCGCTGTACTCGCCCGGCCAGTTTGCCGAGTACGTCCGCCAGGGCGCCTGCGGCATCGTGCAGGCCGATGTGGCGCGCATCGGCGGCATCACGCCGTGGCTCAAGGTGGCGCACCTGGCCGAAGCCCACAACATGGCGATCTGCCCGCATTTCCTCATGGAGCTGCACGTGTCGCTGTGCGCCGCGGTGCCGAACGCGGCCTGGGTGGAGTACATCCCGCAACTGGACGACATCGCCGCCAGCCGCGTGCGCATCGAAGCGGGCCATGCCATGGCGCCAGACACGCCGGGGCTGGGCATCGAGTGGGACTGGGGCGAGATCGCGCGCCGCACGGTGGCGCGGGCGCTGGTTTCCTGATTGTCTTTGCCGGCCGCCGGCCGGAAACCTGGATGGAGAACGACAGATGAGCCAACGACTCGCGGGCAAGCTTGCCCTGGTGACTGCAGCGGGGCAGGGCATCGGCCGCGCCACCGCCGAAGCCTTCCTGCGCGAAGGCGCGCGCGTGATTGCCGCTGACATCGACGAGGCCGCGGTCGAAGCCTTGTCGGTGCTGCCGGGATGCACCGCGCTGCGACTGGACGTGACCGACGCCGCTGCCGTGCGGGCCGTGGCCAGCCAGGCCGGCGCGCTCGACATCCTGTTCAACGGCGCGGGCTTCGTGCACCACGGCACCATCCTCGAGTGCGACGAGGCCGCCTTCGATTTCTCGGTGAACCTGAACGTGCGCGCCATGTACAGCATGATGCGCGCCTTCCTGCCGGCCATGGTGGCGCGGCGGCACGGCTCCATCATCAACATGGCGTCGGTGGCCGGCAGCATCAAGGGCGCGCCCAGCCGCTTTGTCTACGGCGCCACCAAGGCGGCGGTGATCGGCATGACCAAGGCGGTGGCGGCGGACTACGTCGGGCACGGCATCCGCTGCAACGCGATCTGCCCCGGCACCGTGGAATCGCCCTCGCTGCGCCAGCGCATCGCGGACCAGGCCGCCGCCGGCGGCAAGAGCCTGGCCGAGGTGGAAGCCGCCTTCGTGGCGCGCCAGCCAATGGGGCGCATCGGCAGCGCGGCCGAGATCGCCGCGCTGGCGGTGTACCTCGGCTCGGACGAGTCCGCCTTCACCACCGGCACGGCGCAGGTGATCGATGGCGGCTGGTCGAACTGAGACGGGGCCCACATGCCTTCTGCAAGCCAATCCAGTCTTCCCGCCGCACCCACGGTCATCCGCATCCATCCCGCCGACGATATCGTGATCGCCTGCCGGCAGCTGGTGCCCGGCACCGTCATCGCCTCCGAAGGCGTGACCGTGGCGGCGCTGGTGCCGCCCGGCCACAAGCTTGCCGTGCGCGCCATCGGCACCGGCGAGCCGGTGCGCCGCTATAACCAGATCATCGGCTTTGCGCGCCAGCCCATCGCGCCGGGGCAGCATGTGCATACTCACAACCTGGCGATGGGCGAGTTCGCGCGTGATCATGCCGCGGGCGCCGACGCGCATGCGACCGCCTACGTCGACACGCCGGCCAGTTTCGACGGCATCGTGCGCGCCGATGGCAGCGTGGCCACGCGCAACTACATCGGCATCCTGACCTCGGTGAACTGCTCGGCCACGGTAGCGCGCGCGATTGCCGATCATTTCCGCCGCGACATCCGTCCCGGGGCGCTGGCGCCGTTTCCCAACGTAGACGGCGTGGTGGCGCTGACACATGGCGCAGGATGCGCCACGGACAGCGAGGGCGAGAACCTGCGCGTGCTGCGCCGCACGCTGGCAGGCTATGCGCGCCATCCCAACTTCGCCGCGGTGCTGGTGGTGGGGCTGGGCTGCGAGACCAACCAGATCGACGGCCTGCTGGCCGAAGAAAGCCTGGCCGGCGCCGGCGCGCGCCTGCATGCCTTCAATATCCAGGACAGCGGCGGCACCGTCGGCGCGGTGGCGCGCGGCGTGTCCATCGTGCAGGAGCTGCTCGCGGATGTCGACCGCGTGCACAGGCAAGCCGTCTGCGCCAGCCACCTCACCGTGGGCCTGCAATGCGGAGGCTCGGACGGCTACTCCGGCCTGACCGCCAACCCCGCGCTGGGCGCGGCGGTGGACCTGCTGGTGCGCCACGGCGGCGCGGCGATCCTGTCGGAGACGCCCGAGATCTATGGCGCCGAGCACCTGCTGACGCGCCGCGCCGTGTCGCCGGCGGTGGCCGGGCGCCTGCTCGCGCGCATCCGCTGGTGGGAGGACTACTGCGCGCGCAACCAGGGCAGCATGGACAACAACCCGTCGGCCGGCAACAAGGCCGGCGGGCTCACCACCATCCTGGAAAAGTCGCTCGGCGCGGTGGCCAAGAGCGGTACCACCAACCTGGTGGAGGTCTACGAGTTCGCGCAGGCGGTCACGGCGCGGGGCCTGGTGTTCATGGATACGCCGGGCTACGACCCGGTCTCGGCCACCGGGCAGGTGGCCGGTGGCGCCAACCTGATCTGCTTCACCACCGGGCGCGGCTCGGCGTACGGCTGCGCGCCGTCGCCTTCGCTCAAGCTGGCCACCAACAGCGCACTGTGGCAGCGGCAGGCCGCCGATATCGATATCAACTGCGGCGATATCGTCGACGGCGGCGCCACCATCGCCGGCAAGGGCGAGGAGATCTTCCGGCTGATGCTGGCCACGGCGTCGGGGCGCAAGACCAAGAGCGAGCTGCACGGCTACGGGCAGAACGAGTTCGTGCCATGGTCGCTCGGCGCGGTCATGTAGGGCAGCAAGCCCAGGGCAGGGACGAAACGAGGAAGGCAGCACCGACACCAGGAGACAGCATGAAGATCACCGCCGCGCGCGTCATCGTATGCAGCCCGGGACGCAATTTCGTGACGCTGAAGATCGAGACCGACGACGGCCTCACCGGCATCGGCGATGCCACGCTCAACGGCCGGGAACTGGCCGTGGCGAGCTATCTGGAAGAACACGTCATCCCGTGCCTGATCGGGCGCGACCCGCATCAGGTGGAAGACATCTGGCAGTACCTGTATCGCGGTGCGTACTGGCGGCGCGGGCCGGTCACCATGAGCGCGATCGCGGCGGTGGACACCGCGCTGTGGGACATCAAGGCCAAGGCCGCGGGCCTGCCGCTGTACCAGTTGCTGGGCGGCAAGAGCCGCACCGGCGTGATGGTGTACGGCCACGCCAACGGCAGCGATATCGAAGCGACCGTGGACGAGGTGCTGCGCTACAAGGAAATGGGCTACCGCGCGGTGCGCGCGCAATCCGGCGTGCCGGGGCTGAACAAGGTGTACGGCGTATCGGGCGACCGCCTGTTCTACGAGCCGGCCGATGGCTCGCTGCCGTCCGAACACGACTGGAGCACCGAGCGCTACCTGGACCACACCCCGCGCCTGTTCGAGAAGGTGCGCGACGCGGTGGGCTGGGACCTGCACCTGCTGCACGACGTGCACCACCGCCTCACGCCGATCGAGGCCGGCCGGCTCGGCAAGTCGCTGGAGCCCTTCCGCCTGTTCTGGATGGAAGACGCCACGCCCGCCGAGCATCAGGAGAGCTTCCGCCTGATCCGCCAGCACACCACCACGCCGCTGGCGGTGGGCGAGGTATTCAATACCATCTGGGACTGCAAGACGCTGATCCAGGAGCAGCTGATCGACTACATCCGCGCCACCGTGGTCCATGCGGGCGGCATCACGCACCTGCGCCGCATCGCTGACTTCGCGGCCCTGCATCAGGTGCGTACCGGCTCGCACGGCGCCACCGACTTGTCGCCGGTGTGCATGGGCGCCGCGCTGCATTTCGACCTGTGGGTGCCCAACTTCGGCATCCAGGAATACATGCGCCACAGCGAGGAGACCGACGCCGTGTTTCCCCACGCGTACACCTTCGCCAAGGGCATGCTCTATCCCGGCGACGTGCCGGGCCACGGCGTGGAGATCGACGAGGCGCTCGCCGCGAAGTATCCGTACCAGCGCGCCTACCTGCCGGTCAACCGGCTTGCCCATGACGGCACGCTATGGCACTGGTAGACAGGAGCAGGCCGATCATGAGCACGCCGCGGCTTCATCCCGCCACGCTCGCGCAATTGCCGCCGGAGGTGGTGCGCCCGGGCTATCCTCGCGAGCGCCTGCGCGGCGGCATCGTCCATCTCGGCATCGGCGCGTTTCATCGCGCCCACCAGGCGGTGGTGAACGAGGCCGCGCTGCAGGCCGGCACGGCGGACCCGGACCCGGACCCGGACCCGGACGCGCTCGCCTGGGGCATCGTCGGCGTATCGCTGCGCCAGCCAGATACGCATGACGCGCTCGCGCCGCAGCAGGGCCTGTACACGCTGGCCTTGCGCGGCGTCGACGAACGCGGCGATGCCTTCGAGCGGCTGCAGGTCATCGGCGGCGTGATCGCGGTGCTGGTGGCCCCGGCCGATCCCGGCGCGGTGCTGGAGCGCATTGCCCATCCCGATGCGCGCATCGTCACGCTGACGGTGACGGAAAAAGGCTACTGCCACGCGCCCGCCAGCGGCATGCTGAACTTCGACGACCCCGGCATCACGCACGATCTGCAGCACGCGGACGCGCCGGTCACCGCCATCGGCTATCTCGCGCGCGGCCTGCAGCGGCGCATGGCGCGCGGGTTGCCGCCGCTGACGCTGCTCTCGTGCGACAACATTGCCGCCAACGGTGACACGCTGCGCAGCTTGTTGCTGGCCTTCTGCGCACGCGTGGACGGCGCGCTGCACGACTGGGTGGCGCGGCGCTGCGGGTTCCCCAATGCGATGGTCGACCGCATCGTGCCGCGGACCACGCCGCGCGACGCCGCGCGCATCAGCGCGGCGCTCGGCGTGGCGGATGCATGGCCGGTGGTGGGCGAGCCGTTCCTGCAATGGGTGATGGAAGACCGCTTCGTGGCGGGCCGGCCGCGCTGGGAAGCCGGCGGCGCTCAGTTCGTCGAGCGTGCCCGGCCGTTCGAGACGCTCAAGCACCGGCTCGTCAACGGCAGCCATTCCACCATGGCTTATCTCGGCATGGTGGCGGGGTGGCCGACCATCGACCGTGTCGTCGCCGAGCCTGCCATGCGGGCGCTGGTGCGCGAGACGATGGCGCAGGAGATGCTGCCGACCCTGCCGCCGCTGCCCGGGCTCGATACCGCCGCTTACCGGCGCGAATTGCTGGTCCGCTTCGCCAATCCCGCGTTGCAGCACAGGACTGGCCAGATCGCCATGGACGGCTCGCAGAAGATCCCGCAGCGCCTGCTCGCGCCGATCCGCGACCGCTTGCTGGCCGGCGCGCCGTTCGCGCGGCTGGCGCTCGGCGTGGCGGCCTGGCTGCATTTCCTCGACGGCCGCGACGAGCACGGCGCGACCTACGCGATCGACGATCCGCTGGCGCCCGCGCTGCGCGCGCTGCTGGCGGGGGCGCACGCGCGGGCCGCGCAGGTCGACGGCGCCGCGGCGCGCGAACGCGCCCGTATCGAGGCCATCACGGCGTTCGCCCCGGTCTTCGGCGAGCTTGCCGGCTCGGAAGTCTTCGTCGAGGCACTTGCACGGCATACGCGCAGTCTGCGCGAACTTGGCGTGCTCGCCACCGTCGAGGCGATCAACGGCTGAACGCCCCCGCCAAGTATCTGCCTTGCCACATGCGTACGGGGCCGCTCACATCGCCACACCCGTGCGCGTTGCGCGTAGTCCACCACACGCACATTTTTGCGCGCTTGCAGTCTAACTAACAGGCCCGCGTATCCTATGCTGAGCAAATATGCAGGCCAGGCCGGCAAGCGGGCCGCGGCACTGGCGGCAGCGCTACTGAGGCGCAACTGCAGCGCAAACTGCAGCGCAAATGCAGCAAACCAGTATCCGGAGGTGGCTATGGAACTTCACATGCAATCGCACCACTACGTGCGCCGTTTGCCTGACTGGATGGCGGCGGCGGTGTCCGGGCTGGCGGCCGGGGCGCTGCTGATGGTCGTCGAGCTGTTCTGGTCCACCATGGTGGCCGGCGTCAACCCGTGGGGCACCACGCGCATGATCGCTGCCATCGTCATGGGTCCGGAAGTGCTGCAGACCTCGCTGTTCAGCGTAAGCACGGTGACGGCGGCACTGGTGATCCACTTCGTGCTGGGCGCGGTGCTCGGCATGATCCTGGCGGCCATCATCGCGCCGTTCCACCTGGACTCCAGCATCGGCATGGTGCTGCTGACCGGGGCGGCCTTCGGGCTGGTGGTCTACCTGCTGAACTTCTACGGCATGACGCGCTTCTTCGCCTGGTTTGCCGATGCGCGCGGCTGGCACACGCTGGTGGGCCACATGATCTTCGGGATGACCGCGGCCATCGCCTACTGGAAGCTCGAAAACAAGGATGTATCGCACTAGACACGCATTCGACAACAGCACCTGGCGCGCGATGTAGCGCGCCCACCATCACGCCCTGCGCTGCAGCAAACGCTGCGTGGCTCGCGGGGTACGCTTTGGGGTTGCGCATTGCTACTACACGGGCGGCGCGCGCCAACGGCGGCGAAGGCAGGCCCTGGCTCTCCTTCGCCGCTTTTTGTTTGCGCTTGTGGCGCACGGCGCGCAGCACGTCGGTGTGGTGGCGCACCCAAAGCGCTTTGCACGACGCCTTGCCGGTGACGGACCACATGCACTAGGCTTATCTCAGCCTTGCGCTGAGTTCGTCCTTTAGCCGTTGGCCGTGCGCAAAGGGGGGGAGGGTCGGTATGGCGCTTGCCATTGCACTCGTCGTCATCGTCGTCGCTTCGGTGCTCTTCCATTTCATGAGCCCGTGGTGGGCGACCCCGCTTGCTTCGAACTGGAAGCAGATGGACGACACGCTGACCATCACCCTGGTCATTACCGGCCTCTTCTTCGTCGTCATCAATCTCTTCGTCGGCTACATCATCTGGCGCTTCCGCCATCGCGCCGGCTCCCGCGCTGCCTACCAGCCGGAGAACCGCAAGCTCGAACTGTGGCTCACCGCGGGGACCACGCTCGGCGTGATCGCGTTGCTGGCGCCCGGGCTGTTCGTCTATGCCGAGTACGTGCGCCCGCCCGCCGACGCCATGGTGCTGGAGGTGGTGGGGCAGCAATGGCAATGGGGCTTCCGCTTCCCGGGGCAGGGCGGCCAGCTCGGTACTTCCGATGCGCGCTTCGTCTCCGGCGCCAATCCGCTGGGCGTGAACCCGGACGATCCGCGCGGGCAGGACGACATCATCGTCGCCGGCCCCGAGGTGCATCTGCCGCTGAACCGCCCGGTCAAGGTGCTGCTGCGCTCGAAGGATGTGCTGCACGACTTCTATGTGCCGCCGTTCCGCGCCCGCATGAACATGGTGCCCGGCATGGTGACGTCGTTCTGGTTTACGCCCACCAAGGTCGGTACGTTCGAGATCCTGTGCGCGCAGTTGTGCGGCGTGGGCCACTACAACATGCGCGGCAAGGTGGTGGTGGAGGAAGATGCCGCGTTCCAGGCCTGGCTGGCGCGCCAGCCCACCTTTGCCCTGACCATGCTGAAGACACCCGCGCCGGCCGCCACGGCGGGCGCGGCGGGCGTGGCCGGCGCACCTGCCGACACGCTTGCGGAGCAGGGCCGCGCGCTGGCGCAGAGCAAGGGCTGCATCGGCTGCCACAGCGTGGACGGCACCAATGGCGTGGGCCCGAGCTGGAAGGGCCTGTACGGGCGCACGGAAACGTTCGCCGACGGCAGCAGCGCCAAGGTGGACGACGGCTATCTCAAGACCGAGATCACCGAGCCGCAGGCGCGCCTCGTCAAGGGCTTCGGGCCGGTGATGCCGAAGATGCCCCTGAGCGAAGAGGAACTGAACGCGCTGATTGCCTACATCCGCGCCAATGGCGCGCAGGCCGGCGCAACGCAGGCGGGCGCTCCTTCGGGCGCCGCATCGGGCGCGGCCGCCAAGTAGCCGCGAGGAGAAACGCAATGGCATACGCCGACCACGACACCCACGGCCCCAGCAGCTTCTTCACGCGCTATATCTGGAGCCAGGACCACAAGGTGATCGCGGTGCAGTACACGCTGGTCGCCATCTTTGTCGGCCTGATCGGCGTGTTGCTGTCCAACCTGATGCGGCTGCAGCTGGGTTTCCCGGGACGTTTCAGCTTCATCGACGCCAACCGCTACTATCAGTTCGTCACCATGCACGGCATGATCATGGTGATCTACCTGCTTACGGCGCTGTTCCTCGGCGGATTCGGCAACTACCTGATCCCGCTCATGGTCGGCGCGCGCGACATGGTGTTCCCTTTCCTCAACATGCTGAGCTTCTGGGTCTACCTGGTTTCCGTGCTGGTGCTGCTGGCGAGCTTCTTCGTGCCGGGCGGGCCCACCGGGGCGGGCTGGACGCTCTATCCGCCGCAGGCCATCCTGCCGGGCACGCCGGGCTATGAGTGGGGCATCATCCTGATGCTGGTGTCGCTGCTGATCTTTATCGTGGCGGCCACCATGGGCGGCCTCAACTACGTCACCACCGTGCTGCAGGCGCGTACCGAGGGCATGACGCTGATGCGCATGCCGCTGTCGGTGTGGGGCATCTTCATGGCTACCATCCTCGCGCTGCTGGCCTTCCCGGCGCTGTTCGTGTCCGGCGTGATGATGCTGCTCGACCGCACGCTCGGCACCAGTTTCTTCATGCCGGCCATGGTGTCGATGGGCCAGCAGCTCAACTACAAGGGCGGCAGCCCGCTGCTGTTCCAGCACCTGTTCTGGTTCTTCGGCCATCCCGAGGTGTACATCGTGGCGCTGCCGGCGTTCGGCATCGTCTCCGACCTGGTCAGCGTCCATTCGCGCAAGAGCATCTTCGGCTACCGCACCATGGTCTGGGCCATCCTGGCCATCGGCGTGCTGTCGGTGGTGGTGTGGGCGCACCATATGTTCGTCAGCGGCATGAACCCGTATTTCGGTTTCTTCTTCGCCACCACCACGCTGATCATCGCCATTCCCACCGCCATCAAGGTCTATAACTGGGTGCTCACGCTGTGGCGCGCCGACATCCATTTCACGGTGCCGATGCTGTTCGCCATCGCCTTCATCAGCACCTTCGTCATTGGCGGGCTGACCGGCCTGTTCCTGGGCAATGTCAGCGTGGACATACCGCTGTCCAATACCTATTTCGTGGTCGCGCATTTCCACATGGTGATGGGCGTGTCGCCCATCCTGGTGGTGTTCGGCGGCCTCTACCACTGGTATCCCAAGGTGACCGGCCGCATGCTCAACGACACGCTGGGCCGGCTGCATTTCTGGGTGACCTTCGTCGGCACCTACGCCATCTTCTTCCCCATGCACTATCTCGGCATCCTCGGCATGCCGCGGCGCTACTACGCCTACGACAATTACGCTTTCATTCCCGAGTCGGCGCACATCATGAACGCCTATATCTCGGTCGCGGCCTTTGTCGTGGCCGCGGCGCAGCTGGTGTTCGTCTTCAACCTGGCATGGAGCGTGCGGCACGGCAGGTCGGCGGGCGCTAATCCGTGGCGCGCCGCCTCGCTCGAATGGCAGACGCCGCAGACGCCGCCCGTGCACGGCAACTGGGGGCCTGAGCTTCCGGTGGTGCATCGCTGGGCCTACGCCTACAGCGTGCCCGGCGCGAGCGAGGATTTCATCGCGCAGAACGCGCCGCCCGAGGCGGGCGGCAACGAACCCGAGCCGCATCCGAGTCACGGAGCCGTGGCATGAACGCGAACCTGATTTTCCGCAGCGATGGCGGCGGCGAGCGCGGCGGCGGCCCCGGCCCCGGCGATGTGGGCCGGCAGCGCACCGGCCCGGCTCCGGCCAGTATCGGCCTGTGGCTGTTCATGGGGGTGGTGACTTCGCTGTTCGCGCTGTTCATCACCGCATACGCCATGCGCATGGATTCACCGGACTGGCACCCGGTTGCGCTGCCCTGGCAGGTGTGGATGTCCACCGCGCTGCTGGCGGCGGGCAGCGCGGCCATGCTGGTGGCGGCGCGTGCCGCGCGCGCGGGGCGCTTCTCGCTGGCGCATCGCGCGCTGCGCTGGGGCGGCCTAGCGGCGGCCGCCTTTGTCTGCTCGCAGCTATGGGCGTGGCAGGCCTTGCTCGCCATCCACGTGATGCCGGCCAACAATCCGGCCGGCAGCTTCTTCTACCTGCTCACCGCGATGCACGGGCTGCATGTGCTGGGCGGGCTGGCCGGGTGGGCCCTGGCGATGCACGCGGCGCCGGGCGGGGCGCGCATGACGCTGCGCATCTCGCTGTGCGCGCGCTACTGGCATTTCCTGCTGGCGGTGTGGCTGGTGCTGCTGGCCGCGCTCGGCTGGCTCACGCCGGAGCTCGTGCGCTTCATCTGCGGCCGCGGCTGAGTGGTCATGGCCAACACCGAAGGAGGTGAGCCGATGTCATCGCAACCCGTTTCCTCCGCACCCGCGCAGGCGGCCATGGCTGCCCCCGCGGCGGCCGG
The DNA here is from genome assembly GCF_056396525.1 of Cupriavidus sp. 05T41. Taxonomy (NCBI): domain Bacteria; kingdom Pseudomonadati; phylum Pseudomonadota; class Betaproteobacteria; order Burkholderiales; family Burkholderiaceae; genus Cupriavidus; species Cupriavidus sp. 05T41. The sequence goes on along the minus strand of NZ_JBFTLQ010000066.1, from coordinate 24,050 downwards.
CTTGCGCGGGCTGGTGGCAGACTGGTCGTCGGACCAGCAGGCCTTCAAGGTGTCGTGGGGCAAGGCCATGATGTGGATTTTCCTGCTGTCCGACACCTTTATCTTCAGTTGCTTCCTGACCGGCTACATGACGGTGCGGATCGCCAACACGGCGCCGTGGCCGAACCCGAGCGAGGTCTTTGGCCTGAGCATCGGCGGCACCGAAGTGCCGTTGCTGCTGATTGCCATCATGACGTTCGTGCTCATCAGCAGCAGCGGCACCATGGCGATGGCGGTGAACTTCGCCTACCGGCGCGACCGCGTCAGATGCGCGACGCTGATGTTCCTCACCGCGCTGTTCGGCGTGGCCTTCGTCTCCATGCAGGCCTTCGAATGGACCAAGCTGATCGTGCAGGAAGGCGTGCGTCCCTGGGGCAATCCGATGGGCGCGGCGCAGTTCGGCTCGACCTTCTTCATGATCACCGGCTTCCACGGCCTGCACGTGAGCTGTGGCGTGATCTACCTGCTGGTGGTGGCCACCAAGGTCCTGCGTGGGCGCTACGAGGCCAGCGGCAACTACCAGATCGTGGAGATCGCCGGGCTCTACTGGCACTTCGTGGACCTGGTGTGGGTGTTCATCTTCGCGCTGTTCTATCTCTGGTAAGGCATGTCATGGCTACGTCGACGCCGTCTTCCGCCAATCCCGCGCCCGCGGGCCATGGCGCCCAGCATGGGCAGCAGCATCCCATCGGCCTGTACCTGAAGATCTGGGGCTTGCTGTTCGTGCTGTCCACGCTGTCCTACCTGGTGGACTATTTCCATTTCGAGGGCTACCTGCGCTGGACCCTCATCCTGCTGTTCATGGCGATGAAGGCGGGCCTGATCGTGGCGGTCTTCATGCATATGGCGTGGGAGCGCATGGCGCTGATCTGCGCCATTCTGGTGCCACCGCTGTGCCTGCTGGTGCTGGTCGGCCTGATGGCCACCGAGGCGGACTACACCTTCCTGCTACGGGGCATGTTCTTCCGCTAGGGGGCCCGGCGCGGCGCGCCGGCGGTACACTTGGCGGGTTGCCGGTCACCAAGAGGACGTCATGCACCCAGCCACGGAAGCCATCCTGATCTACAACCACGGCCGCGATCCCGAGCGGCTCACGCGCAAGCTGGCCGCCATTGCCGCCGATCCCTTCGCCTTCCTGCGCGGCACCAACCATCTGTATGCCGCCGCCGTGGGCGGCGAGGCCGCCTTGATCGAAGCGCCTGTCACCTACGTCTGCGGTGACCTCCACCTGGAAAACCTCGGCAGCTTCAAGGGCGATAACGGCCTGGTCTACTTCGATCTCAACGACTTCGACGATGCGCTGGTGGCGCCGCTCACGGTGGACCTGGTGCGCCTGCTTTCCAGCCTGATGATCGCTGCGCCCCAGCTTGGCCTGTCGGACGCCGACGCGCGCGCCGGCGCTGAAGGCATGCTCGACGCCTACGCCGGCGTACTGGCCGCCGGCAAGCCGCGCTGGGTCGAGCGCGCCACCGCCACCGGCATGGTCGCCACGCTGCTGCGCCGGGTCCGGCGCCGGCGCCGCGGCGAACTGCTGGCCGAGCGCACCGTGCGCAGCGGCGGCAAGCGCCGCCTGCTGGTCGACGGCAGGCGCGCCCTGGCGCCGCTCAAAGGCGAGCGCAAGCGCGCGGCCGCCATCCTTGGCGAATTCGACCGGCAATCCGTGCATGGGCGGCTGGTTGCCGACGACACCGCGCGCCGTATCGCGGGCGTGGGCAGCCTCGGCCTGGAGCGCTACGTGGTGCTTGCCCATGCGGACGGCAACCTCGGTGCCCAGCGCCTGGTCGATATCAAGCGGGCCGCCCCCAGCGCGTGGAAGAGCATGCCGCTGCGGGCACAGCCGGGCTGGCACAGCGAAGCCGCGCGCGTGGTGCAGATCCAGCATGCCATGCAGGCGGCGTCGCCGGCGTTGCTGTCGGCCGTGGCCATGGAGTCCGCCTCCTACATCGTCAAGGGCCTCCAGCCCACCGCGGACCGCGTCAACATCGGGCCGCGCACCGCACGCGCCGATCTGCGCGAGGTGTTGCTGACGATGGCGCGCGTTGCCGCCTGGGCGCACCTGCGCGGCTGCGGGCACGAGGCCGCGGACCGCATCGAGCAGCTGCAGGAATTCGCCGCGGCCGCGCGCTGGCGGGCGCCGGTGCTGCGCCTGGCACGGCATGGGTGCGAGGTGGCGCAGGCGCAATGGAAGGCGTTTGCGCAGGACTACCGGCAAGCGCGGGGCGCCAGCGAGACGAGGGGGGCGAAGGGGACGAAGGGGGCGGGGAAGAAGGACAGCCCGGCGCGCTGACGGCGCCGGGCGGGGGAGGCGCCCGCGTGGCCGCGGGCCGCCTGGCTCAGATCTGCGTGATGAACTTGGTCACGAGATAGCCATCGAAGGTTTCCTGGCCGCCTTCGCTGCCGATGCCGGAATCCTTGATGCCGCCGAACGGCGTTTCGGCCAGGGCCATGCCGAAATGGTTGATGTTGACCATGCCGGCTTCCAGGCCGTTGGACACCAGCGTGGCGGTCTTCAGCGAGTTGGTGAACACATACGAGGCCAGGCCGAACGGCAGGCTGTTGGCGCGGCGCAGCACTTCCTCGGCGTCCTTGAAGCGGGTGACCGGCGCGACCGGGCCGAACGGCTCGTCCACCATCAGCTTGGCGTCGTCGGGCAGGTCGGTGACCACGGTGGGGGCAAAGAAGAAGCCCTTGTCGCCGATGCGCGAGCCGCCGGCGACGACCTTGCCGCCGCGCTGGCTGGCGTCGTCCAGGAACTGCTCCATCGAGGCAATGCGGCGCTCATGTGCGAGTGGGCCCATCTGGGTGCCGTCGTCCAGGCCGTCGCCGACCTTGATCGAGCCGATCACTTCGGTGAAGCGCGCCAGGAACTTGTCATAGGCCTTTTCCTGTACGTAGAAGCGCGTGGGCGATACGCACACCTGGCCGGCATTGCGCAGCTTGAAGCGGGCCAGCATCTCGGCCGCCGGCTCGATGTCGGCGTCGTCGAACACCAGCACCGGCGAGTGGCCGCCCAGCTCCATCGTCACGCGCTTCATGTGCGCGCCAGCCAGCGCGGCCAGCTGCTTGCCCACCGGCACCGAGCCGGTGAAGGAAATCTTGCGCACGATCGGCGATTCGATCAGGTAGGTGGAAATCTCGCCCGGCACGCCCCACACGATGTTCAGCACGCCCGGGGGCAGGCCTGCGTCGTGGAACAGCTGAGCCAGCGCGACCACCGCGCTGGGCGAGTCTTCCGGACCCTTGAGGATCAGCGTGCAGCCGGCGCCGACGGCCGAGACGATCTTGCGGATGGCCTGGTTGAAGGGGAAGTTCCACGGCGTGAAGGCGGCGCACACGCCGATCGGCTCGCGCACCACGATCTGGCGCACGTTGGGCTGGCGCGGGGGGATCACGCGGCCGTAGATGCGGCGGCATTCCTCGGCGTGCCATTCGGCATGCTCGGCACAGATCATGACCTCGCCCACCGCCTCGGCCAGCGGCTTGCCCTGGTCCAGCGTGATATTGCGGCCGATGTCCTTGGCGCGCTCGCGGGTCAGCTCGGCCACGCGGCGCAGTATCTTCGAGCGCTCCAGCGGCGAGGTCTTCTTCCAGCTTTCGAAGGCACGCTGCGCGGCGGCCAGCGCGCGGTCCAGGTCGGCACGGCTGGCGTGCGGCAGCTTGCCCAGCAGTTCCTGGGTGGCCGGGTTGATGACGTCCTGCTCGCGCCGGTCCCCTCCCTTGACGAATTCTCCATCGATATAGAGGGCGAGATCCTGGTACATGCCTTTCTCCTGATTGTTGTGAGCGCGGCACTTCGGGGCTGCCTGTGCCGCAGATAGGCCAGGGCGATTGCTTCCCGGGCCAGGAATTCTTGGACGAAGCCGCAAGCTTAACGCGTCGGGCGGTTATCTGCAGCACCCGGCGCGCTCCGGGCGCGGCGTGGCTGCGCCGCGCAGGCTGTCCCCGCAAGCTGGCCGATGCCACGGTGGTTCGTCCCGCTTTGCCTGGTGCTGCTGTTCTCAAATGTGGAACAGTAGTATCGTATTTGGCAACCTTTCTATAATTCCAGCAACGCGCCCCCGCCGCCAACGCTTTGCCTTTTCCGTGGATTTTCCGATGAGTGATCTCGCACAACACGACCTGCCGCTGCAAGGCGTCAGGGTGGTGGAATTCTGTACCGTCGCAGCCGGGCCCTTCTGCGGCATGCTGCTGGCCGACATGGGCGCCGAGGTGGTCAAGGTGGAGGCGCCCGACGGCGACACCTTGCGGCAATGGCCGCCACTGTCGGATGGCTACTCGGAGAACTTTGCCTCGCTCAACCGCAACAAGCAGTCAGTGGCGCTGAATCTCAAGGATCCGGCGGACCTGGCGCTGGCGCGCAGCCTGGTCCTCGACGCCGATGTGCTGATCGAGAACAACCGTCCCGGGGTGATGGAGCGGCTCGGCCTCGGCTACGCCAGCTTCCGCGAGGCAAAGCCAGGGCTGGTGTACTGCTCGGTGTCGGCCTACGGGCAGAGCGGCCCGCGCGCGGGCGAGGGCGGTTTCGACCTGACCATCCAGGCCGCCGCCGGCGTGATGAGCGTGACCGGCGAGCCCGACGGCGCGCCCGTGAAATGCGGCGTGCCGCTCGCCGATTTCGCCTCGGGCCTCTATGGCGCCTTTGCCATCTCCAGCGCGCTGGCGCGCGTGCGCGCCGGCGGGCCGGGTGCGCATATCGACGTGCCCATGTACGGCTGTACGCTGGGCATCGCCGCGCTGCAGACCAGCGAGTACTTCGGTAACGGCAAGAGCCCGGCCAAGCTCGGCTCGGCCCATCCGCGCAACGCGCCCTACCAGGCGTTCCGCGCGGCCGACGGCTACTTCGCCATTGCCGCCGGCAACCAGAAGCTGTGGCTGGAGGTGGTGCGCGTGGTGGCATTGCCGGCACTGGCGCAGGACGGCCGCTTCGCCACCACGCGCGACCGCGCCGCCAACCAGTCGGCGCTCAAGGTATTGCTGGAAGAACGCTTCGCCGAAGCCGGCGTGGACCACTGGATCGCTGCCTTCAATGCGGCCGGCGTGCCCCACGCCCGCATCAACGACTATGCCGCCGCGCTGGACGACCCGCAGGTCGAGCATATGGAGTGGGTCCGCCCGCTGACGCTGCCGGGTGGCCACCAGACGCGCACCTTTGCTTCGCCACTGCGCTTCGACGGGCATGGCCTGCCGATCCGCCGCGATCCGCCGGCGCTGGGCGAGCATAACGCCGCGGTGCGGGCGCGCTACGCCGCGCCCGCCGCCGGCACGGACGCATGAAGCGCCGAGAGGACACGAATATGAGCGACAAGATAGAACGGCTGCGCGAGTTCGTCGCCACCATCAGCAGGGTGGTCACGCAGGCGGAGCGCGACGGCAGCGACGAGGCGGCCGTGCTGGCGCAGGCCTCGCCCGCGCTTGCCCGGCTGGTGGCGCAGGATGACTGGCTGCCCGAAGAGATGGCGCGGCCGCACCCGGTCTACTACCAGCAGCACCTGCTCTATGGCGATCCGCTGGACCGCTTCTCGCTGGTCAGCTTCGTCTGGGGGCCGGGCCAGCAGACGCCGGTGCACGATCACACGGTGTGGGGGCTGATCGGCATGCTGCGCGGCGCGGAAATCGACCAGCACTATCGCGTGGAAGGCGGACAGCTGGTGGCCGATGGCGACGAAGTCCTGCTGCACGCCGGCCAGGTGGCGGCCGTGTCGCCGTCGCTTGGCGATGTACACCGCGTGCGCAATGCATACGATGACCGTGTCTCGGTCAGCGTGCACTTGTACGGCGGCAATATCGGCCGCATCCAGCGGCATGTCTATGATCCCGCGAGCGGCGCCACCAAGCCGTTCGTGTCGGGATACTCGAATGCGCTGGTGCCCAACCTGTGGGCTGCGGCGGCGAAGGAGTGAGCGTGGACCAGGACATCATCCTGCTGGTGCGCAAGGAGGGCGACGTCACCCGGCTCACGCTCAACCGGCCCGCGCGCGGCAACGCGCTGTCGCGCGAACTGGTGACGGCGCTGACGGAAGCAGTCGACGATTGCCATCGTGACGGTACGCGCCTGCTTGTCATCGAAGGCGCAGGCAAGCACTTCTGCACCGGCTTCGACCTGGGCGACCTCGATGCCGAGAGCGACGATTCCCTGCTCGCGCGCTTCGTGCGCGTGGAGTTGCTGCTGCAGAGCGTATATGCGGCGCCGTTCGCCACGGCGGCCCTGGTGCAAGGGCGGGCGATGGGCGCGGGGGCCGATCTCGTCGCCGCGTGCGAGCAGCGCTGGGTGGAGGCAGGCAGCAGCTTCGCTTTCCCCGGCGCGGCTTTCGGGCTGGTGCTTGGAAGCGCCCGCCTGGCGCAACTGGCAGGTATTTCGCGGGCACGCGAATGGATCACCGGCGGGCGCTCGTTCGACGCCGGCGCGGCGATAGCGGGCGGCCTTGCCTCGGGCCTGCTGGAGGCCGACCCGCAGAGCGATGCCACGGCGGCGCGCGACGCCGTCGTGGCATCGCTTGCCGGGCGTGCGCGGCGCCTGGACATGCGCACGCTGGCGGCCATTCACGATGCCACCCGCGACGGCGGCGCCGAGGCAGCATCACGGCAGCTCGCCGACCTGGTCCGCTCCGCGGCGCGGCCGGGGATCAAGGCCCGGATTGCGGCCTATCGCGCTGCGGCCGCAAGCTGAGCTTCGCGCAGCGCCTCAATCGACAGAACCGCCAGAATCGCCAGAGCGGATACGCCCCGGGCCGGCACCATCGATCGACGGTGCCGGCCCGGGGCGTATCCATTGGCGGATGTATGGCGAGATCCTTTGCGCGGATCAGTTCGGCGCCGTGCCGGCGGAAGACATCTCCTGCTTCATCGCCTCGTTGTTGGCTTTCTTGTCCGCCTTCTTGTCCTGCTTGGCGGCCTTCACATCGTGCTTGTACTCGCTCTGGGCGGCCTTCTTCCTGGTCTTGTATTCGTCCGACGCCTGCTTGTTGGCGTCGCGGCGCTGCACCAGGGGATCCTTCGGCGGCTCGACCTGGGTCATGCCGGCGGGTACGGCGGTGTTGCCGGCATCGGCGGGCGCGGCCGGGGTTTGCGCGAAGGCAGCGGCACAAAGCAGGCCGGCGGCCAGGGCGGTGGAAGCTTGCAAGAAGTGAACGGGCTTGTTCTGCGACATATCGGACCTCACTGTTGATGGATCGGTACGGCCCTTCGGATCCCGCGCGGCGGCGTTGCGACGGCTGGACTGCGGGGTGCCGAGGGCCACTTGTGTTGCGCATTGGCGTTGCGCATTTCGCCATTGTTTGACCGGCCCGCTTTGCGCCGCGTGCCCCGATCCAGACAACTGCTTACAATTGGCTTTCTGTCTGACAGACGGCTACCGACATGACCCGTCGGCGGGTTGTGGGATAGTGGCTCCCGGGGGAGTTCCGCCCCGCCTGCGCAAGCTGCTTCGGGCGCAATGAGAAGAACCAGACAAGCACTCGACATGCCAACGAAATCCAAAGCGCAGCTGACCACCGGCCCGATCGGGCGCACCTTGCTGACGTTCTCGCTGCCTGTGCTGGGCAGTAACATCCTGCAGTCGCTCAACGCCTCGGTGAACTCGGTGTGGGTGGGCCACTTCCTCGGCGAGGCGGCGCTCACGGCAACCTCCAACGCCAACATCATCTTGTTCTTCCTGCTTGGGGTGGTGTTCGGCATCAGCATGGCCAACACCATCATGATCGGGCAGGCGGTGGGCGCGCGCGACCTGGGCGAAGCACGCCGCGTGGTGGGGACCAGCACGACGTTCTTCGTCCTGCTTTCGGTGCTGGCGGCGGCGCTGGGCTACGCCTTCACCCCGGCCATCCTCGCCGCCATGGATACGCCGGCCGACGCCAGGCCGCTGGCAATCAGCTACCTGCGCATCATTTTCCTGGCGCTGCCTTTCATGTATTTCTACAACTTCGTGATGATGACGCTGCGCGGCGCGGGGGATTCGCGCACGCCGTTCTATTTCATGCTGTTGTCGGTGGGCCTGGATGTGGCGCTCAACCCGCTGCTGATCTTCGGCATCGGGCCGTTCCCCGAACTCGGCATCGCGGGCTCGGCGCTGTCGACGCTGATCGCGCAGCTCGCAAGCCTGGCGGCGATGCTGGCGCTGCTCTACCGCCGCCGCCATTTCCTCGCGCTGCGCCGGCGCCAGCTCGGCTACCTGCGTCCTAATGCCGCCATCCTGCGCGCGCTGGTGGCCAAGGGCCTGCCGATGGGCCTGCAGATGGTGGTGATCTCGTCGTCGGCGATCGTGATGATGTCGCTGGTCAATCGCCATGGCTCGCAGACCACGGCCGCTTACGGCGTGGCGTCGCAGTTGTGGACCTACGTGCAGATGCCCGCGCTGGCGGTCGGCGCGAGCGTGTCGTCGATGGTCGCGCAGAACGTTGGCGCGGGACTGTGGGAGCGGGTGACGCGCATCACGCGCGTGGGGCTGCTGTTCAACCTGCTGATGACCGGGGCCCTGGTGGGCCTGATCTACCTGTTCAACCGTCATTCGCTGGGCCTGTTCCTGCCCGACGATGGCACGGCGATCGGCATTGCGCAGCATATCAATGCCATCGTGCTGTGGTCCTTCATCCTGTTCGGCTTCACCATCGTGCTGTTCGGCACCGTGCGCGCCACCGGCGCGGTGATGGCGCCGCTGGTGATCCTGTTCCTGTCGATGTGGGTGGTGCGGCTGCCATTTGCCTGGGTGCTGGAACGTACCCTCGGCGCCGATGCGATCTGGTGGAGCTTTCCGCTGGGCTCGGTGGTATCGGTGACGCTGGCGGTGGCCTACTACCGCCTCGGCAACTGGCGCACCAGCCATATCCTGCCGGCCACCCCCGCGGGGGCGCCTCCGGAGCAGGAGTTCGCGCCGCAGGCGCCGGACACCAGCATGGGCACGCCATGCGAAGAGGCCCTGACCACGGCGGGTGCCGCGGTCGAAGAAGACATGCTGGCGGAGGCCACCGCCGGCGCACCCGCGCGCCCGCGCGAGCCCTGAGCGTCGCGGCCGCGGGTGGCGGTGTCGTGGCACCCGGTGCGCGCGGCGTGCCCTGGGATGCCGGCCTGAAAGGCAATCGAAAGATCCGTCTGGCATCGTGCGGTCCGTGGCCAAGGCAGCGATTCCAGGCGTTGCCTTTCAATTGCCTTTCGGTGCCCCTCTGGGTGCCTTGGGTGCCTCCTTCTGTGTTCCTTCGGGGCCGGCGCCGATGCCGTCCCGCGATGCGTTCCCGCCGATGCTGCGCTGTCTGCCGCGCGGCGTTCTTGCGCGCCCGCATTTCCTGCCTCACAGCCAGATGCGCTGTCGGCGACGCGCACGCGTTCCTCGTACCTCCGGTCATTCCCTGCTGTTTTCGCGGGTGTTTTTGCCTGTTTTTCGCAAATACATCACAACATGATATTTATTCGATTCGACACAATCCGATGCGTATCGGTGATTACCCCTAAGTCAGGACAAATGAAAGCAAGCTGAAAGATCGCCTCTCTAAGGTTGCATCCATCCTGCAGGAGATGCCGTTCAAACCTGCCGATCCAACCGTCTTCGCAAGCGAGAGCCTGCCTGCGAAGCCGAATGCTTTCACGTACTTTGAGGAGAATCGTTTTGCGCATACGCAGCCAAAAGGACTTTGCCTCCGGCCTGATGTTCGTTCTGGTCGGTCTGGGCTTTTCCTGGGTCGCTCGCGGCTATTCCATGGGAACTGCCGCAAAGATGGGCCCCGGATATTTTCCGTTCCTGCTAGGCCTGGTACTCGCCTTGCTTGGAGCATTCGTGTTGATCGGTTCGGTGTCGAAAAAGGGTGAAGCGGACCAGCTCGCCCGCTGGGACCTGAAGACGCTGTTGTGGATCCTGGGTTCGGTGGTGCTGTTCGGCCTGCTGCTCAAGCCGCTCGGCATGGTGCTGTCGGTGTTCGTGCTGGTGCTGGTGTCGTCGATGGCCAGCCACGAGTTCAGCTGGAAGGGTGCCTTGGCCAACGCCGTGGTGCTCGTGCTGATCAGCATGGGCGCCTTCGTCTACGGTATCAATCTGCAGATGCCGGTCTGGCCTGCTTTCATTACTGGTTAAGGAGTCGGCCAGATGGAATTGTTTGAACACTTGTCGCTGGGTTTCTCCACGGCACTGACACTGCAGAACCTCGCATACGCCTTCCTGGGCTGCGTGCTGGGTACCCTGATCGGCGTGCTGCCGGGCCTGGGGCCTCTGGCCACCATCGCCATGCTGCTGCCGGTCACCTACACGCTGCCCCCGGTGGCCGCGCTGATCATGCTGGCCGGTATCTACTACGGCGCGCAGTACGGTGGCTCGACCACCGCCATCCTGGTCAACCTGCCTGGTGAATCGTCGTCGGTGGTGACCACCATCGACGGCTACCAGATGGCGCGGCGAGGGCGAGCGGGGGTGGCGCTTGCCACATCCGGCCTGGGCTCGTTCTTCGCCGGCTGCGTGGCTACCCTGATCCTGGCTGCGTTCGCCACGCCGCTGTCGGAACTGGCGTTCAAGTTCGGCCCCGCCGAGTACTTCTCGCTGATGGTGCTGGGCCTGATCGGCGCCGTGGTGCTGGCTTCGGGTTCGCTGCCGAAGGCGGTTGCGATGATCGTGCTGGGCCTGCTGCTCGGCCTGATCGGCACCGACGTGAACTCTGGCGCCGCGCGCTTCTCGTTCGACATCCCCGAACTGACCGACGGCATCGACTTCGTCGCGCTGGCCATGGGTATGTTCGGCTTCGCCGAGATCGTGGCGAACCTGGAGCAGAAGGAAGACCGCGAGACCTTCACCGACCGCGTGACCAACCTCTGGCCGACCAAGGAAGACTTCAGGCGCATGGCACCCGCGGTGCTGCGCGGCACGCTGCTGGGTTCGGCACTGGGTATCCTGCCGGGCGGCGGTGCGGCGCTGGCTTCGTTCGCAGCGTACTCGCTGGAAAAGAAGACCTCGAAGTACTCGCATGAGTTCGGCAAGGGCGCCATCGAAGGCGTGGCAGGTCCGGAATCGGCCAACAACGCCGCGGCACAGACCTCCTTCATCCCGCTGCTGACGCTGGGCATTCCGCCCAACGCCGTGATGGCGCTGATGGTGGGTGCGATGACCATCCACAACATCCAGCCGGGCCCGCAGGTCATGACCAGCAACCCCGCGCTGTTCTGGGGCCTGATCGCCTCGATGTGGATCGGCAACCTGATGCTCATCATCCTGAACCTGCCGATGATCGGCATCTGGGTGAAGCTGCTGACCGTGCCTTACCGCTTCCTGTACCCGGCCATCCTGGTGTTCTGCGGTATCGGCGTGTACTCGGTCAACAACCAGACCTTCGACGTGTTCATGGCAGCCGGCTTCGGCATCATCGGCTACCTGTTCCTGAAGCTCAAGTGCGAGCCGGCGCCGCTGCTGCTGGGCTTCGTGCTCGGACCGATGATGGAAGAAAACTTCCGCCGCTCCCTGCTGCTGTCGCGTGGCGAGTTCACCGTGTTCGTGACGCGTCCGCTGTCGATGGGCCTGCTGATCGCCGCTGCCGCACTGGTCGCCGTCGTTGCACTGCCGTCGATCAAGGCCAAGCGCGAAGAAGCGTTCCAGGAAGAGTAGTACCGAAGAAGCCCCCGTGCCGGCGCGGCCATGTGCCGGCACGCACAATGCAAGACGCAAGATCCGGGGTGCCTCGCGCACCCCGTTTTCTTTGGCAAGACGCGTTCCGGTCCAGGCTGGCACGCACGCAGTGAACCCCGCCCGGCTGTGCTCGCAGCGCAGGGCTGCGCATGATGATCAGCTCTATCGCGCCACCCGCTGGCGCGTCACAGGAGCCGCATGAGAACTCCAACGCTGGACCGCTTCGTTTCGCGGCTATACATCCTCAAGTTCGTCCAGTCGAGCCCGTCGACGGTACTGACCCTGGTCGAGCGCCTGCGCGACCACGGAGTCGAGAACAATATCCGCTCGCTGCGGCCGATCCTGCGCAGCCTGATGATCGCGCGCGCGATCACGGCGGAACTGGTCGAGGGCAGTGGCCGCGTCTACTGCATCACCGACAGCGGCAAGGACGAGTTGGATAAATACCTCTCCCACCTGGATGTCCTGCAAAGCGATATCGCACAGACGCCATAGTCCCCGGCATCCCCGCGCGCCGGATGACCCGGCGCACGCATCGAAGTGGCTCCCTGGCCCAAAGGCCAAGGCAAGGCAAAGCAAAGCAAAGGCAAAGCAACGGCGAGAAGACCCGCCTGCCGGATCTTCCCGCCGCATGGGCCCTCGCACGAGTCCGCCATTGCGCCCTGGGCGCGCAAGCCTGTCGCCGGCTGCCGTTACTGCGTGACCAGCTCCTGTGCGTTGCCGGTACCCGTGCTCGACTGCGCCACCAGCACCTTGATCTTGTTCGGTACCAGCGCGCCGATGCCGTCGACCGGGATCGTCGTGATGAGCCAGTCGGCATTGTTGCCCAGCGTCAGCGTGCCCGAGTCGAAGATCACGGTCTTGGTGCCGGCGGTGGTGATACGCAGGCGATAGGTGCCGCCGTCGAGATAGAGCGAGTCCTGGCCGGAGGCCGGGTTCGCCGTCTTGTAGCCGATCGCCGCCATCGTCGGCGTGGCCACGGTGAGATCGGCGGCCGGCACGGTAATGTAAATATCGATGTTCTGCGCGTTGAACGAGGCATTCAGGCCGCGCACGCGGGCCTTGTCCGACAGCAGGCCCTTGCCATACGGGTCGTCGATGGTGAGCACGTCGGCAGCGGTGGAGCCGGGCAGCGCGACCACGGTGTACTTGTGGCCGGTGTGGGCATCGACGGTGGCGCTGCCGATCTGCGTTGCGGTGCCGGCCACGTTGAAGGCAAACAGCTGCGCCCCGGTTCCGACGTCGAAATAGTTCGAGACGAACTTGTAGGGCTCGTTGAGGAACGACGTCTTGGTGCCGTTCTGCAGCACGTCGACATTGGGTCCGCCCGGGATGGCATGGATCACGCGCACGGAAGGCTTGCTGATGCCGATGCGGTCATCGATGCCGTCGTCGCCGCCGCCGCCACATGCCGAGAGTACGGCCGCCGCGGCCAGTGCAAGGCCTAATACCAGGCCTGATTTGGAAAGCTTCATGAGTGCCCTCTTCTTGCCGGTGAGTGAATCATCCGGTGGCCGGCGCGTGCCGTCCCGCGACGGGATGGCCATCCTTTGCCACGCTCGTTGTCAGGCTTGCTGCCGCTCGGACCGCGGCCCTGTGAGGGGATGCGCAACGGCGCCTGCCGTAATGCAACGATAGGCAGGGCATGCGGGCCGGCAAATTGACCCGTCTCCGAAACGCGTGTCGGACAATTCCCACAGGACGAATTCTCCACATGCGGCCGGCATCGCGACGACGGCGCGACGACGGCGCGGCGGCAGGCCGGGCCATGCCGCGGCGTGCGGGAGAGCTGGGGAGGGGGAGGTGGAGGGGGAGGGAAAGCGGGAGCGGGCGCGGCCGCCGGCAGCGCCCGGAGCGGTACGCTCAGGCGGTCATCACGGCCTGGTTGCGGCCGTTGCGCTTGGCCTGGTAGAGCCCGGCGTCGGCGATCTCCACCAGGCGGCTGAACGGCGTGTTCTCGTCGGGCACGACGGACGCGCCCCCGATGCTCACCGTCACGCACTGTCCTACCGGCGAGCCACTGTGCGGCACCTGCATGGACTCGATGGCGCGGCGGACCTTCTCGGCCAGCAGGCGGGCGCCGCCGGGCGAGGTGGATGGCAGGATCATGGCGAACTCTTCGCCGCCGAAGCGCGCGGGCAGGTCGGCCGGGCGCGCACAGTTCTCGCGGATCACGCCGGCGACGCGGCGCAGCACCTCGTCGCCGGCCACGTGGCCGTACGTGTCGTTGTAGGCCTTGAAGACGTCCACGTCGATCATCAGCAATGCCAGCTGGCTCTGCTCGCGCCCGGCGCGCCTCCATTCCGCGCCGAGATACTCGTCGAAATAGCGCCGGTTGGACAGCCCGGTGAGCCCGTCGGAGTTGGTCAGCCGCTGCAACTCCAGGTTGGTCTCCAGCAGTTGCTGCTGGCTCTGGCGCAGCGCGCGGTAGGCTTCGTCGCGCTGCTGCAGGTTGAGGTACGAGCGCGAGTGATAGCGGATGCGCGCCACCAGTTCGATGGTGTCGGGCAGCTTGACCAGGTAGTCGTTGGCGCCGGCGGCGAAAGCCGCGCTCTTCATGATCGGCTCTTCCTTGGTGGACAGCACGATGATGGGGATATCGCGCGTGGCGGGGTTGGCGCGGTAGCGGCGCACCAGCGTCAGGCCGTCGATGCCGGGCATCACCAGGTCCTGCAGGATGACCGTGGGGCGCGTGCGCTCGGCCACCGCCACGGCTTCGTCGGGCTTGGAGCAGTAGTGGAAATCGATGTCCTGCTCGGGCTCGAGTTCGCGCCGCACGGCTTCGCCGACCATGGCCTGGTCATCCACCAGCAGCACCATGGCCAGGTATTCCTCGGGGCGCTGACTGTAGTTCTGTTCTGTATCTGTCGACATTGTGTTCCTCGTGCGCTGCGGCCCTGTTCCCTAACCCTGCTTGTTGCCGGGATTGGTGTTGCAGGCCCGTACGATGCGGGCCGCGATCTGCCGCAATGGCAGGATTTCGCCGGCTGCGCCGATGGCGGCGGCAGCCTTGGGCATGCCGTAGACGGCGCTGGTGGCCTGGTCCTGGGCAATGGTCAGGTAGCCACGCTCGCGCATGGCCTTGAGGCCCAGCGCGCCGTCGCGGCCCATGCCGGTGAGCAGCACGCCCACCGCATCGCCGCGCCAGTGCTGGGCCACGCTTTCAAAAAAAACGTCGATCGACGGCCGGTAAAGGTAGTCGCTCGGCTCCTCGGTATAGACCATTTTCGCGGGACTGAGCAGGCGCAGGTGGTCGTTGCTGCCGGCGAGCAGCACGGTGCCGGGCTGGGGCGCCTCGCCTTCGCGGGCCAGCCGCACCGGCAGCGGGCATTGCGCGTCGAGCCAGTCCGCCATGCCGGCGGCAAAGGCTTCGTCCACGTGCTGGACGGCGATCACGGCGGCATTGAAGCCGTCCGGCAGCGCGCCCAGCACCGCGGCCAGTGCGGCCGGGCCCCCGGCCGACGCACCCAGCGCCACCAGCCGTTCGGCGCCGGCCCTGCGCGCAAGCGTCGCGTTCGCGCGCGCGGGCGCGACGCGCCCTTCGATCAGGCGGCCGATATTGCGGATCTTGCGCAGCAGCGGCCCGCTGGCCAGTTGCGAATCCGGCTGCGCCAGCGTGGGTGTGTCGACCGCGTCGATCGCGCCGTGGCCCATGGCATCGAACACCTGGCTGGCGTTGCGGCCCAGGTCCATGGTCACCACCACGATGGCGCATGGCGTGGCGGCCATGATGCGGCGGGTGGCCTCGACGCCGTCGATCCCCGGCATCAGCAGGTCCATCAGGATCAGGTCCGGCGTGCGTGCGGCGGCCATGCGCACGGCGCTCTCGCCGTCCTCGGCCACCCACGCCACTTCCAGTTCGGGATCCAGTGCGATGACACGTCGCAGCGCCACCACGGCCAGCTGCGAGTCGTTGACGATGCCGATCTTCATGCGCGCGCCTCTCCGATCAGGTCCTGTACCGCATCGAGCAACGCGGCATCCTGGAAGCTTCCCTTGGCCAGATAGTAGTCCGCGCCGGCCTCCAGGCCGCGCTGGCGATCCTGCTCCCTGTCCTTGTACGAGACCACCATCACCGGCACCTGCTGCAGGCGCGGCTCGCGCTTGATGCGCGTGACCAGCTCGATGCCGTCCATGCGCGGCATGTCGATGTCGGTGATGACCAGGTCGAAGGATTCCGCGCGCAGCACGTTCCAGGCGTCCATGCCGTCCACCGCCACGGTGACATCGTAGCCTCGGTTGGCCAGCAGCTTGCGCTCCAGTTCACGCACCGTGAGCGAATCGTCCACCACCAGCACGCGCTTGCGCCGTACCGGGGCGGCTACGGCGCCGCCGCGGCGGATGCGGTCGATCTTGCCTTCGGACAGCAGTTTCTCCACCGACCGGATCATGTCTTCCACGTCGAAGATCAGCACCGGCGTGCCGTCCTCGGTGATGCTGCCGGCGGCAATATCCTTGATCTTCCCGAGGCAGGCCGCCAGCGGCTGGACCACCAGGATACGCTCTCCCAGCAGGCGGTCCACCGCCACGCCGTATGTGCGCTCGTGATCGCCCAGCACCACCACCGGCACGGTGTCCTCGTCGCGCCGGGCCTCCGGTCGCTGCAACACCTGGGCCGTGCTGACCAGGCCCACCTGGCGATTGCCGAAGCGGAAGTGCTGGCGGTTCTGCAATTGCTCGATGTCGCGGCGCTCGAGGTGGAGGGCCTGCATCACGTAGGCCAGCGGGAAGGCATAGGCTTCGCCCGACACCTCCACCAGCAACGCGCGCACCACCGACAGCGTGAGCGGCAGCTCGAGGTGGAACTGCATGCCGCGCCCGCTTTCCTGCACCAGGCGGATGCTGCCGCGCACCTGGCGGATCATGTCCTGCACGGCATCGAGCCCGACCCCGCGCCCGGATACTTCGCTCACGGTCTCGCGCATGCTGAAGCCGGGCAGCAGCAGGAAGTCGAGCAACTCCGCCTGCGACAGCCGGGCGACGGTTTCCTCGGGCGCCAGATTGCGCCGCACGATGGCGCGGCGCAGGGCATCCAGGTCCACGCCGGCGCCGTCGTCGGAGATCACGATGACCAGCCGCCCGGCGTTGTGGCGCGCATTGAGCGTGATGCGGCCTTCGACGGGCTTGCCGGCGGCGCGGCGCACGTCGGGCATCTCGATGCCGTGGTCCACCGCATTGCGCAGCAGGTGCGCCAGCGGGGCCTCGAGCTGTTCGAGGATGTCGCGATCGACCTTGGTGCTCTCGCCGATCAGCTCGAGGTGCACCGCCTTGCCAAGCGCGCGGCCGAGGTCGCGCACCATGCGGGAGTAGCCGGCGAGGCCGTCGGCCAGCGGCCGCATGCGGCTTGCCAGCGCGCGGTCGTAGAGCTGGCGCGACAGGCGGCCGGTGCGGTGGTCGTATTGTTCGAGGTCGCTGACGCGCTGCGAGAGCTGCCGGTGGCTTTCGGCAAGCAGGTGCTGCGCGTCGGCCAGCCGGGCCTGGGCGGCGCCTTCGGCTGCGTTGCCGCCCTGGCCGCCGGCCAGCGCCGCCTGCAGGGCGTCCAGCGCCTGCAGCGCGCGCATCTGCAGGCGCCGGGTCTGCTGCAGGGCGTTGCCGAAGGGCTTGAGCCAGTTGGCCTCGATCATCGCCGCGCCGGACAATGCCAGCAACTGGTCTAGCGTGTCGGCGCTCACGCGCAGCATGCGCTCCTGGGTCTCCGGCAGCGCGCCGGCCTCGCCGGCCGGGTCGGCGGGCCGGACGTGGGCGGGCAAGATGCCGGGGGGCGCATCGGCGGGCCTGTCCATGGGCGCATCGGCCGGCGGCACGGCCGGCGCGTCCGCGCTGGCGGCCGTTGTCACCGGCATGGCTTCGGCCGTGGCTTGCGCCGGCGCCGCGGGCGGCTCGGCCGCGCTGGCGGCCTGCTCCGGCATCGTCTGTTGCAGGACGTGCGCGCTTGCCCACGGCGCGGCGTCGACCGCCTTGCCGGCCAGCAGCGCCTCCAGGCGCGCCACCAGTGCATCGATCTCGGCCTTGCCGGCGTGATCGGCCCAGCCGAGATCGCCGCCGGGCGGGCTGCCCAGGCGCAGCAGCAGGTCGGTGCCGTGCAGCAGGGCATCGATATGCACGGGCCGCAACAGCAGTTCGTCGTGCTGGGCCGCGACCAGGCAGTCTTCCATCACATGGGCCACGCGCACGCCGCCGTCGAGGCCGACGATGCGCGCCGCGCCCTTGAGCGAATGGGCGGCGCGCATGCACGCCTCGAGCTGCTCGCTGGCGGCGGGATTGCGCTCCAGCGCGAGCAGGCCGGCATTGAGGACATCCGCCTGCGATTGCGCTTCGAGCGCGAACAGTTCGAGCAGGGAGGCGTCGCGCAACTGGTCGGGATTCATGCCAGGCTCCGCGTCAGGGCTTGCTGCAGCGAGGCCGCGTCGAGCAGCCCCACGGTGCGCCCGCCGCTTTGCAGCAGCGCGCGGGCATAGCGCGAGGACGTGCGCGACAACGTGGTCGGCAGCGGCTGCAGGGCGGATTCGGCAATGCGCTCGATGCCGGCAATCTCCTCGACCGGCAGCGCGAAGGCGTTGCGGCCCTGGCCCAGCACCAGCAGGCGTGCGCCATGTCCTGCGCTGCTGGTCGTGTCGTGCGCCGCGTCGAACGCAGCATCGCTGCGCGCGCCGGCGCCCTGGGCGGGCGCGGGCGAGTCCTGCCCGAGCAGGCGTGCCAGCGAGATGCACACCAGCAGGTTGCCGCGCACGCTGACCAGGCCCAGCACCGCGGCGTGCCGCCGGTGCGGCAGCGAGTGCAGGGGGCAGGGCGCGGTGACCTCGGCCAGCGCCTCGGCCGGCAGCGCCAGCCACTCCTCGCCGATGCGGAACACCAGGCAGGAAACGGCCGGGCCCTGCGCGGCGGTGCCGGCCCGGGCGGCATCGGCCGCGGGCAGGCTCACCTCGCCCGTGGGCAGGTTGTCGAGCAGCGTCAGCGCGGCGCGCGAGTAGGTCGGGCAGTTGCGGCAGTGGATATGCGTGGGCAGCAGCGGGCAGCTGCCGTCGCCCAGTACGCCGATGCGGCGCCAGCAGTCGTCGACGACGACGCCATGCGTGCCGTGGCTGGCGCCGGGGTGGGATGTCGCGAGCGGTGCGGGCTCAGCCATGGCGGGTCGGTTGATTGCGCTGGGCGCGGTTTCTCAGGCGGGCCGCGGCCGCGCCGTCGCCTTGCGCCTCGAGGATGGCAGCCATATGGTAAAGCGCCTCCTGGTGGCCCGGGTCGAGGTATAGCGCGCGGCGATAGGCCTCGCGTGCGTCGGCGGGGCGGCCGGTGGCATCGTACAGCACGCCCAGCAGGCAGTAGCCGGCGGCCGACGGCGCCTGCGCATCGAGGTATGCCTCGCACGACGCGATGGCCGCGGCCAGGTCGCCGCGATCTGCCAGCCGCGAGATCTTCGCCAGCGGGTCGGCGCTGCCCGGCGCCTTGGTGGCGGGCGCCGGCCGCGGCTGGGCCGCCCGCTCGGGGGCCGGCGTCAGCGAGGCCTGGTAGGTGCGGAAGGACGGCGCCGGAGGCGGCGCATGCGGCAGGCGGGGCGCCGGGGCGGCATGGACTGCGCCACCGTCCGAGGGTTCATTGGGCGGGGCCGCCTGGCGCGGGGCGCGCCGCGTGAACGCAAAGGCGAGCGGCACGCCGGCCGAGACAAAGCCGTGCCGTGTCAGCAGGCTGGCTTCGGCCGGCCCCACGAAGAGCGTGGCGTCGGGCCGGCTCACCCGCTCCAGCACACGCAGCGAGCGCTGCTGCGTGGGCGCATCGAAATAGATCAGCAGGTTGCGGCAGAACACGAAATGGTAAGGCGCCTCGCCCGCCATCAGCATGGGGTCCAGCAGGTTGCCGCGCAGTAGCCGCACCTTGGCGCGCACATTGGCGTTGAGCGCATAGCCGCCCGGCGCGGCGGTGAAATGCCGGTCGCGGAAATCCAGCGGGCTGCCGCGGAACGAATTGCTGCCGTAGTGGCCGATACGCGCGCGCTCCAGGGCGCGCGCGCTGATATCGATGGCGTCGACCTGGAAACGGTTCTCGGGCACCCCGGCATCGAGCAGCGCCATGACGATCGAATACGGTTCCTCGCCCGTGGAGCAGGGCACGCTGAGGATGCGCAGCGGGCCCTCGCCGTCATGCAGGCGTGCGCCGCCGAACACGCGCATGGCGGCGAAGCGGCCAAGCGCCAGCAGCGCCTCGCGGTGGCGGAAGAACCAGGTTTCCGGCACCACCACGGCCTCGATCAGGGCCTGCAGCTCTTCCGGGTGCGAGTGCAGCAGGTTCCAGTAGGCATCGTGGTCGGGCACCGCGGCCGTCGCCAGGCGCTCGCGCACCGCGCGCTCGAACATGCCGGCGCCCACCGTGCAGGCGTCCAGGCCGATGCGCTCCTTGAGCAGCGCTTCGATATGGCTGGCCGTGGTCATGGTGCCGCGAGGCCGGGGAACAGGCGGGCGTGCACCTCGTCGGGCAGCAGCGCGTCGACCTTGACCCACTGCACCAGTCCCTGCGCGCCGCCGCGCACCGGGCCCAGGTAGCGCGCCGGCGCGGAGTCCACGCCACTGTCGGTGAACTCGCCGGGGGCGCAGCGCAAGGTTTCGGTGGCGTATTCCAGGCGCAGCCCGAGCAGGCGCGCCGGCGCATCCGCGCCACGGCGGTAGTGCACAAGGACCGTGCGCGTACTGGTGCGGTGGGCGACGGGCGTGCCGGTGGCCAGTGCGTTGACGTCGATGACCGGCACAACCTCGCCGCCGCGCGCCAGCAGCCCGCTCACCCAGGGCGGCGCCTCGGGCAGTTGCTTGAGCGTGGTCAGCGGCAGCACTTCCTCGATCTCGCTGGCGTCGAGCGCGTAGTGGTCAGGGCCGATGCGGAACAGCAGGAAGAGCTTCATGGGAAGTGGTCCGGGCCCGCAAGGCTCAGACCTTGAAGCGGGACACGCCGGTGCGCAGGTCGTTGGCGACCAGCGTCAGCTCGTCGATGGCCTGGCTGGACTGGCGCAGCGATTCCACCGTCTGCTGGGCCGCCTCGGAGAGCTGCATCAGCGCCTGGTTGATCTGCTCCGCGCCGCCAGCCTGGGCCTGCATGCCCTCGTTGACCATCTGCACGCGCGGCGCCAGCGACTGCACCTGGCCGATGATCTGGGACAGCTGGTCGCCCACCTGGGTCACCTCGGACATGCCGCGCCGCACTTCCTCGGCGAACTTGTCCATGCCCATCACCCCGGCGGCCACCGCCGACTGGATCTCCCGCACCATCTGCTCGATGTCGTACGTGGCGACCGCGGTCTGGTCGGCCAGGCGGCGGATCTCGGTGGCCACCACCGAGAAGCCGCGACCGTACTCGCCGGCTTTCTCGGCCTCGATCGCCGCGTTGAGCGAGAGCAGGTTGGTCTGGTCCGCCACCTTGGCGATGGTGGTGACCACCTGGTTGATATTGCCGGCCTTCTCGTTCAGGGTGGCCAGCTTGGCGTTGACCGAGCCGGCGGCTTCCATCACATGGTGCATGGTGGTTTCCATGCGCGACAGGCCGACCTGGCCGGTGCCGGCCAGTCCGGCGGTCTGCTCGGCGGCGCTCGACACCTCGATCATGGTGCGCACCAGGTCGCGCGAGGTGGCGGAGATCTCGCGCGAGGTGGCGCCGATCTCGGTGGTGGTGGCCGCCGTCTCGGTCGCGGTGGCCTGCTGCTGGCGGGCGGTGGCCGCGATCTCGTTGACCGAGGTGGTGACCTGGATGGCCGAGCGCTGGGCCTGGCCGACCAGCCCGGTCAGCTCGCCGGTCATCTGGTTGAAGCCTTGCTCGACCTCGAGGAATTCGTCCTGGCGTTCAAGCGACAGGCGCTGGCGCAGGTCGCCGCCGCGCATGCCGGACAGCAGTGTCACGATCGAGCGCATCGGCACGGTGATGGAGCGGAACAGCAGGTAGCCGGCCACCAGCGATCCCAGCAAGGCAGCGATCAGCGAGACTTCGATACTGATCTTGGCGGTCTCTACGGCGTTGCTGATGCTGGTGGCGCCGGTTTCCGACACCTTGTTGTTGTCTTCCAGCAGGGCCTGCAGGGCCGCGCGGCCGTCATCCCAAACGGCATGGATCGGGCCGCGCAGCCGGGCCTCCATGGCGCCGGCCTCGGCGCTGCCGGCGGCGAACACCATGGCCGAGACTTCGTCATAGTTGCGGCGAAGTTCCTTGTATTTCTCGAAGCGCTGGCGGTCGTCCGGGCGGACGATCGAGTCGGCGTATTTATGCTCGAGCGTATCCAGCCGCTTGCGCAGGGCTGTGTTGGCCTCGGCATAGGTGCGGCGCTCCGCGTCGCTGCCCGCGGTAATGC
This sequence comes from Cupriavidus sp. 05T41, assembly GCF_056396525.1. Taxonomy (NCBI): domain Bacteria; kingdom Pseudomonadati; phylum Pseudomonadota; class Betaproteobacteria; order Burkholderiales; family Burkholderiaceae; genus Cupriavidus; species Cupriavidus sp. 05T41. Next base: position 2,097 of record NZ_JBFTLQ010000066.1, on the reverse strand, counting down.
TCTGCCAGGCCAGCACGTAGGTTTCACCCCATGCGCCGCGCATCGCGGTGCTGTAGTAGAGTCCGGGCAGCGAATCGTCGCGTAACGCGACGGTGTGGGATTCAATCGTCGACAGCCGGCCGTAGGCGACCACGAAGGTCAGCAATATGACAGCCAGGATCATGGCAAAGCTTGCCAGGATGCGCGTGCGGATGGTCCAGAGGGTCGCGGTGCGGTTGCCCATTCGATGTTCTTGTATTTTCTTGCAGGAAGGGTGGCGGGCGGCGTCCGGACGCGGTGAACCTGGCACGGCGACGCCATGAGCGGCGGGTCCGCAGGCGGAGACTGGCGCCCCGGGGTGCCCGCCCGCCTTATAGCGGCGTAGGGTACTGGAAGGTTTCTGTCATTTCAATGGCGCGGGCGCGGGCTAGCGTTTTGTGATTATGTTATTTGCCGTCCCGCAACATATCGCAATATCATGGTTTGACGCGGCTTGATTTTTTCCTGGTTTTAGTCACACTTGCCAAATTGACAGATCGGATCGATGTCGACAATCACAAACAGGGCAGGGATGGTGGCTAGGTCAGAGGCGAAGGCCGGCGCCTCGCCGAACGCGGACCTCGACCCGCTGACCGGCGTTGCTTCGCGCCAGGCATTCTTGAGTATGCTGGAAGGCCGCCTGCGCACGGAGGCTGCCCCGCGCTGCGCGCTATTGCTGCTCGGCATCGACGATTTCCGGGCCTTCAACGATATGCACGGCCATGCCGAAGGCGACGAGATCCTGCGCCGGGTGGCCCGTCGCCTGCGCGACGCCTCGCCGCGCGATGCCGTGCTCGGGCGGATCGGCGGCGACGAGTTCGCCGTGCTGCTGCCCTCCATCGCCGATCCCACCCTGGTGCGCCACGTCAGCGCCGCCATCCTGTCGCTGCAGTCCGAGCCGCACGAGTACGGCAGCCGGCGCCATCATGTGCTGGCAAGCCTGGGCGCCTGCGTCATGCCCGCCGGCGGCGACAATGCCTCCGACGCGCTGGCTTCGGCCAGCCTGGCACTGGGCCGGGCCAAGCGTGACGGCGGCCGTACCATCCGCTTCTTCAAGCCGCAGATGCGCACCGACGTGACGACCCGCCTGTCGCTGGTGCAGGCGCTGCGCGACGCCTACGCGCAACGCCAGTTCGAATTGCTCTACCAGCCGCAGATCGACCTGAGCGACGGCCGCGTGGTCGGTGCCGAGGCGCTCATGCGCTGGCGCCATCCCACCCAGGGCCTGCTCACGCCGGCGAGCTTCATCGACGCACTGGCCGCCAGCAGCGTGGCGGCCGACGTGGGCGTGTGGCTGCTCCATACCGCCTGCGCGCAGGCGCGCATGTGGTCGCTGGCGTTTCCCGACGCGCCGCGCGTGGCCATCAACCTGTTCGCCGCGCAGCTCAGCGAAAGCCGGCTGCTGACCGAGGTGCGCCACGTGCTGCGCGAACTGGCGCTGGCGCCCGAGCGGCTGGAGCTGGAAATCACCGAGACCATCGCCCTGCAGCAGGGCGACGACTTCTCCGGCCAGCTGCAGACCCTGCGCCGCGACGGCGTGACCCTGACCTGCGACGACTTCGGCACCGGCTATGCATCGCTGAGCTTCCTCAAGACCTTCCCGGTCGACCGCATCAAGATCGACCAGTCCTTTATCCGCAACGTCACGCAGAGCCCGGTCGATGCCGCCATCGTGCGCGCCATGGTCAACGTGGGCGGCAGCCTGGGCATCGGCGTGGTGGCGGAGGGCGTGGAGACCGCCGAGCAGCGCGATTTCCTCATCGAGAACGGCTGCCACGAGGTGCAGGGCTACCTCTATGGCCGGCCCATGTCGGCGGACAAGTTCACCGAATTCCTGCAGGCGCGCTGAGCCGGCACCGCCGCTCCGGACCCCGGGCGACCATCGGCGTCCTGGTGTCCCCGAAGGCCCGCACCCTGGCCGCGCCGGCGTTGCGCGCCCGTCGCACGCCCGTCGCAGGCCCGTCGCACTCCACCCGCTTCCCGTAATTTGTTTCCGGCTTTGTCCGGATCCTGCGCGCTTGGCCGCGGCCAGACGGCGACAACCGCGCGGGGCCGGGCCGTGCGGGCGGCGCGCAGCCC
>NZ_JBFTLQ010000065.1:0-45730 GCF_056396525.1 Cupriavidus sp. 05T41 | reverse complement strand
CCGCCAGCTCCGAGCGGCGCGCCGCCGACGTGAACAGCAGGTCTGCCCAGAAGCCAGCGGCGCGGTGCGTGTGGTGGCCGATCAGCAGGTTCTGCAGCACCGTGGCGTGCTCGAACAACTCGATGTTCTGGAACGTGCGCGCAATGCCCTGCGCCGCAATCGCGTGCGGCGGCATGCGCGTGAGTGGCTGGCCCTGCCACAGGATTTCCCCGCCGGTGGGCGGATAGATGCGGCTGATCAGGTTGAACACCGTGGTCTTGCCCGCCCCGTTCGGCCCGATCAGCGTAAACACCTCGCCCGCGCGCACGTCGAAGCTCACGCCGTTGAGCGCCAGCACGCCGCCAAAGCGCACGGTCAGGTCGCGCACGCTCAGCAAGGGTTCGGAATGGCTATGCGACATGACGCACCCTCCTTATTTCAGGCGCTCGGAGCGCTGGAACGCCTTCTGCCGCCGGAACATGCCCTGGCGGTAGAACGGAAACAGCTCCAGGTAAGTGCGGATCTTGCACCAGCGCCCGTACAGCCCCATCGGCTCGAACAACACAAAACCCATCAGCACCAGCCCGTACACCAGCGCCTGCAAGCCGCTCGCCTGCGCCACCGCAGGCGGCAGCCAGTCCTTGGCCAGCACGATCAGCTGCGGCATCACGATCAGGAACGCCGCCCCCAGGAACGCGCCGTGCACCGAACCCAGCCCGCCCACCACGACCAGCAACAACAGATCGATGGACTGCCCGATGCCGAACTGCTCCGGCGAGATAAAGCGCAGCTTGTGCGCATACAACGCCCCGGCCAGCCCCACCAGCCCCGCCGACAACGCGAACGACAAGGTCTTGTAGCGCGCCAGGTGAATCCCCATGCTCTGCGCCGAGATCTCCGAATCCCGGATGGCGATGAAGGCCCGCCCGGTCGCGCCGCGCAGCAGGTTCAGCACCCCCAGCGTCGCCAGCAGGCACACCGCCAGCGACAAGTAATAGAACGCCACCGGGCTATCCAGCGTATAACCGGCCACCTCCGGCGCCGCCACCGGCAGCCCCGCGTTGCCCCCGGTCACCCCCTCCCAGCGCGCCATCACCTCCTCCATGATGAAACCGAAGGCCAGCGTGGCAATCGCCAGATAGATGCCCTTCACCCGCAGCGCCGGCAGTCCCACCACCACACCCGTCGCCGCGGACAACACAGCCGACGCCACCAGGGCCGGCACGAACGGCACGCCATGCCCGGTCAGCCACGCCTGCGCATACGCCCCCACGCCCAGGAACGCCGCATGCCCGATCGACAGCAGCCCGGTATAGCCGGCCAGCACCATCAGCCCCAGCCCCGCAATCGCATAGATCAGCACAAAGCCCAGCTGCGCAATCCAGTAACTGCCGGCCCAGGCCGGCGCCACCAGCAAACACGCCAGCAGCAGCACGTACCACAAGGCCTGCCCGGGCTTTCCGGCCAGGCGCAGGTCCTGGCGATAATCGGTCTTGAAGAGGAATCGCATCGCGTCTCTACACCTTCTTGCGCAGGTTCTCGCCAAACAACCCGTTAGGCCTGACCGCCAGCACGATCAGCACCACCACATACGCCGCCACATCCTTGAAGCCCTCCGGCAGGTAAAACCCCGCCAGCGACTCCACCACCCCGATCACCAGCCCGCCCACGATGGCCCCCGGCAGGCTGCCAAAGCCCCCCACCACCGCCGCCGGAAACGCCTTCAGCCCCAGCAAGCCCATGCTGGCATGCACAAACGTGATCGGCGCCAGCAACAACCCCGCCAGCGCCGCCACCGCCGCCGACAAGCCCCACACCAGCCCGTTCAGCCGCCGCACCGGAATGCCCATGTAATAGGCGGCAAGCTGGTTCTGCGAACTCGCCTGCATCGCCACCCCGATCCGGCTATAGCGGAACACCCCGTACAACAACACGCACAAGCCCGCCGTCGCCCCGATCACCGCCACCTGCTCCACGCTCAGCACCAGCGCGCCCGCGCGCCACACCATGCCCTGGTAAGGCACCGGCAACGTATGCGTACCCGCCCCGATGCCCGGCACCATGGTGATTACGCCGCGCATCACATACCCCATGCCAATGGTCAGCATCACCACCGTGAACTGCGGCTGCCCCAGGATCGGCCGGATCGCCAGCCGCTCCACCAGCATCCCGAACCCCGCCATGCCCGCGACCGTCAACGGCACCGCCAGCCACAGCGGCAACCCCATCATGGTCAGCACCACCCCGGCAAACGCGCCCAGCATCATGAACTCGCCCTGGGCAAAGTTCACGGTCTCGGTCGCCTTGTAGATCAGCACGAAACCCAGCGCGATCAGGGCGTAGATACAGCCCAGGGCAATGCCTGAGATGGTCAGTTGCAGGATCTCCAACGTTGTCTCCTGGCTTAGGGGGGGATGCCTCGCGGGCGAAGTGCCGCGCTTTCGCTGGCTGTGCCACCGTAACAAAACTAGTGGGGCGGCTCTTGTGCGGACTGGCTATGCGGAGGTGGGGATTACCCACGGGTGGGCGGTGCTGCGGTGCGGGGGGTGAGCGGTTTTGCTCGCCGGGGTTCGGAAATTTCGGCGGCGGACTTCTGTTGCTTCCGCAAGTTGGCTTACGCAATGGCCGGTACGAGACCCGTCGAGGCGGGTCTCGGGTGGGTTTTGCTGGCGTCAGTACAGGGCCTGTACCCGGTCCACTGCCTGGTCCAGTTGTCGCTTCAGCGGAGACAGCAGCGCATGCAGGCCGCTATTGGCGGCCTGCTCCCCGGCCTGCAACTCCAGCAGGGTCAGGACGGATTCCAGGCCGGCGCTCACGCGCAGGAGGTCGTCGCAGCTTTGCTGGATGGTTTCCTGGGGCCATTGGGCGGTGGGCGTGGGCTGGATTTCCGGCAGCAAGGGGTCGGCTACTAGCCGGGCTTCCCTGGCGGCTTTTCTGGCTTCGGCGGCGGTGCGTGGGCGGCGTTGGCGGGCGGTCATGTCGTGGCTCCATTTTCGAGTGCGCTGATGACTTGTGATGCTGGCACTGGGGAAATGATTGGTCCACGGACGGTCTTACCCATTGCTTGGTGCTTCCGCTTGAGTGGGAACACCGAACATATTGCGCAGGTGTTCTGTGAACGGGAAAGCAAGACGTCGGGGTCGGCCACGTGGCAGCCCTCGCTTGAGAAGCGGTCGTTCCAGAGACGGCCGTGGTTTCGCGGCGGCTATCGGACCGAGACGGCCATGAAGCGCCTTTGGCACTCACGCTCAATCGGTCATTCGGATGGCGGCTTCAGCCAGGCTAACGGACGTCGTCTCCAGCGGCGACGAGTAGTCTCATCGGCCTACCCGCATCCGTCTAGAATGCCCGCGAAAAGACCGTCCGCGCATCTCGGTACTCCTGTAGAAACATTTCCTCCATCCGAATCGCATCAGCGGTGTTTTTTGCTCTGGAAGCTGAACGGCTGACTCATAGGCAGTCTTTCACCTGCTGCTCTGGCTTGAGGGTCGTGAAACGCAGACCCGCCTCGTGCCGATACTCAACCCATGCCCCCGGTCATCGCGGGCAAGAAGCTCCTACGTCAGGCAGGCCGGCGACCCCTCCAAATCGGCATCCATTGGTAACCGTGGACCCAAAGGGCTCTGCATGTCGCTTGTGGCGCCCGCGCCCATGCTGTTCAGGCGTTGCCGGGCACGAACTGGATGACTCAAGTCAACGGGAATCTTAATCTTGCAGCTCCCCGCCTGTTGCCTATTCTTGTCTCACCGTGCTCCATCATTTGGGGGGAGACATGCACAATCTGCTGGCGTCGCTCAGCCAAGAGGTGGACACGCAGTGGAAGAGGCATGACGTGCGCGTCGAGCGCCACTCGCGTGCCTACAAGTGCCGTTGCGGCAACCACGTCTTCTTCCGCAACACGCTATGTCTGGCATGCAACTCGCCCCTGGGCTTCCTGCCGGACGAAGGCCGGCTTGGCGCACTTGAACCGGGCCCCGAACCCGGTACCTGGCGCGAGGAAGGCCGCAAGGAGTTGCTGAAGTTCTGCGCGAACCGTGACTCCCCTGCCGCGTGCAACTGGATGATATATGCGCACAATCCCCAGCCACACTGCATCGCCTGCCGGCTCAACCGCACCATCCCCGACCTCGACGACGCTGACAACGTACTCTACTGGACGAAAATCGAGGTCGCCAAGCGCCGGCTGGTTTCGCAATTGCTCGCGCTGGGCCTGCCAGTGCGATCCAAGGTGGAGGAAGATCCCGAGCACGGCCTGATGTTCGATTTCCTGCGCTCGCCGCCCGGAGGCCCGTGCGTCATGACCGGGCATGCCAGCGGCCTGATCACGCTCAACGTCGAGGAGGCCGATGATGCCAAGCGCGAGCACATCAGGCATGGCCTGCGGGAGCCCTACCGTACGCTGCTGGGGCACTTCCGCCACGAGGTGGGCCACTACTACTGGGACCGGCTGGTCTGGAACACCGGGTGGCTAGAGCCATTCCGGCTGCTCTTTGGCGATGAGCGCGCCAGCTATGCCGAGGCGCTCAAGCGCAACTACGAGCAAGGACCTCCCCCCGATTGGGCCAACGCTTACATCAGCTCATACGCGACGATGCACCCTTGGGAGGACTGGGCCGAAACGTGGGCTCACTACCTGCACGTGGTCGACAGCCTAGGCACGGCGCTAGGCTTCGGCCTGGATGCCGAGGATCTCGATGGAGACATCCAGCCGTTCACGCGAGATGCGCTGTACGCACCCGAAGACCCCGGTGCCGAGCGCTTTCTATCCCTCCTCAACGCGTGGCTCGAGGTAACCATGGTCCTCAACGAGATGGCGCGCAGCATGGGCGAACCGGATTTCTACCCCTTCGTGATGTCCAAGCCGGTCGTGGCCAAGCTGCAGTTCATCAGCATGATCGTCGTCGAAGCCTGCACCAAGCCCGATCTCTGACGCGATAGGGAGCCACAGCATGGACGTCCCAGCAGCCGCAACGGTCTATCTGAAGGATTACGCGCCGCCCAGTTTCCTGATCCCCGAGGTCGAGCTCGACGTAGACTTCGCCGCCGAGGACAATGCGCGTGTACTCGCCCGGATCACGGTCCGCCGCAACCCCAAGGCAGTCGAACCCGAGGCGCCGCTGCGGCTCGATCTTGACGAGCTTGTGGTGGAGTCGGTGGCCCTCGACGGCATCCCGCTCGGCCCGGACCGCTACATGCTCGACGAGCGCCACCTGACCCTGCGGAACGCCCCCGACGCCTTCAGGCTGACGACCGTCAGCCACCTCAACCCCAGCCAGAACACCAAGCTGATGGGGATCTATACCTCCAGCACCGGCTTCTTCAGTCTTTGCGAGGCGGAGGGCTTCCGGCGCATCACACCTTTTCTCGACCGGCCGGACGTGATGGCCCGCTATTCGGTCACGCTGCATGCCGACAAGGCCCGGTATCCCGTGCTGCTGGCCAACGGCAACCTCACCGGCCAAGGCGACGAGGCTGGCGGCCGTCACTGGGCCCGCTGGGAAGACCCCTTTCCCAAGCCCTCTTACCTCTTCGCCGTCGTGGCTGCACGGCTCGACGGCCGCGAGGACAGCTTCACGACCCGCTCAGGCCGCACGGTGCCGCTGCGCTTTTTCGTTGAGCCCGGCAAGCTGGATCAGTGCGAGTTCGCGCTGCAGTCGCTCAAGCACGCGATGAAGTGGGAGGAGGACACCTACGGCCTGGAGATCGATCTTGACCAGTACAACGTCGTCGCGGTGGGGGACTTCAACGCCGGCGCGATGGAGAACAAAGGCCTGAACATTTTCAACACCAAGCTGGTGCTTGCCCGGGCGGACATCTCCACCGACTGGGACTTCAGCTTCATCGATCGCACGGTTGCCCATGAGTACTTCCACAACTGGACCGGCAACCGCGTCACCTGCCGGGACTGGTTCCAGCTTGCGCTCAAGGAGGGGCTGACGGTCTTCCGCGAGCAGCAGTACGCTGGCGACCGATACTCGCGCGCAGTGTCGCGCATCCAGGCTGTGCGCAATCTGCGCGCGGGCCAGTTCCCGGAGGACGCCGGCCCGATGGCGCACCCGGTGAGACCGCGCTCCTACCAGCAGATCAGCAATTTCTATACTGCCACGGTCTACAGCAAGGGGGCAGAGCTGGTGCGCATGATGCGCACGCTGGTTGGCGCGTTAGCCTTCAGCAAAGGCATCGAACTCTACTTCGAACGTCATGATGGGCAAGCGGTCACGACCGATGATCTGGTGAGCGCGATCCAGGATGCAAGCGGTGTGGATCTCGCCCAGTTCAAGCTATGGTACGAGCAGGCCGGTACTCCGCGCCTGTCCATCCGCGACCGCCATGACGCGGCCACGCGTACCTACGAGCTGACCGTGACACAACACTGCCCGCCCACCCCGGGGCAGCCGGTCAAGCAGCCAATGCACATCCCGCTGGCAGTCGGTCTGATCGACGCCGATGGCCAGGAGATGCCACTGCGCCTCGAAGGTGAGGAGACGGCCCAATGCACGAGCCGAGTGCTGTCGCTACGCCAGGAGACGGCGGCATTCCGCTTCCTGGATGTGCCGGCCCGTCCCGTGCCGTCGCTGCTCCGCGACTTTTCCGCGCCTGTGGTTATCGACTACGACTACAGCGATGAGGCGCTACAACATCTTCTGAGCTACGACAGCGATCCGTTCAACCGCTGGGAAGCGGGGCAGCATCTCGCGATGAACTTGCTGCTCGCCGGTGTAGTCGATCATCGCGCCGGCCGGCCAGTGCAATTCCCGGACCACTTGGCCCGTGCCTTCGGCCGCGTGCTTGACGGCGCCGCGCGGAATCCGGCCTTCGCTGCCGAGGCACTCGCGCTGCCGTCCGAAGTAGTGATCGGCGAACAGCTCGATGAGATCGACCCTCAGGCCGTGCACGAGGTGCGGCTGGCGATGCGCAAGTTCCTGGCCGATCGGCTGCGCTCCGAGTTGCGCCGCTCGTACGACAGCTTCGCCACACCCGGTCCCTACAAGCCCGACGCCGCGTCGATCGGTCGCCGCGCGTTGCGCAATCTCTGCCTGGCCATGCTGGTGGACCTCGGCGACGAAGATTCGCACCGAATGTGCCTCGTGCAACTCCAGACCGCCGACAACATGACCGACACAATGGCGGCGCTCACCGCCATCGCCAACTGCGATTGGCCCGAGCGCCGCGATTCACTCGACGCCTTCTACGCCAAGTGGCAGGGCGAGCCGCTGGTGGTAGACAAGTGGCTCGGACTGGAGGCACTGTCCCGCTTACCCGGAACGGTCGCGCGGGTTCGCGAACTGACCGCGCATCCGGTCTTCACACTGAAGAATCCCAATAAGGTCTACGCGCTGCTGGGCAGCTTTGGCGCAAACCAGGCCCAATTCCACGCGGCCGACGGCTGCGGATACGAGCTGATGATCGAGCAAGCGGTGGCGCTTGATGAAATCAATCCGCAGGTGGCCTCCCGTATGGTGCGCAACTTCGAGCGCTACAGGCGCTTCGAGCCGCGGCGTCGCGCGCTGATGCGCGCCGCGCTGGAGGGAGTCGCGGCGACGCCGGGCCTTTCCAAGGAAACCGCCGAAGTCGTTTGCAAAGCACTTGCCTAGCTGGGCCGGCCAGCCGATCGTGGGCGAGTACTCGGCAATCATAGCGCCGGCTGCCAAGGGCTCGCCCCAGCGGGCGCGCGACGCGGCGACGGCTAGCCATGCCCCTCGCCCGCGTCTGATGAGATGTATCACGGCATATTTTGCTTGATTCAGGAACGCCGGGGATGGGCGAGGAAAAATCGCAGCATTTCCACGCTGGCATCCGGCCCTTTTGCGTCAGTGTACGACCCGCCGCTGCCGCCACCGGCCCAGGCATGCCCCGCGCCGTGAATCAGCCAGTATTCCGCATCCACGCCACCAGGCGGCAAGATCCGGTAGCGCGTGTAGGCATGGCCTGCACGGACGGTCTCGCGCTCAGTGTGCTTGTGATCGTGGCCTTGTTCGTACGGCTCGATCAGTCGCGCCCCGTTCGACGCATGCACGGTGTGATCCGCATCGCCGTGGAACACGATCAGTGGACGCACCGGCCGCGCCGGCGGCGCAATGCCGCGCCTGGAAGCGCCCGATCCCTTGCCACCCTTCATGGCCGCCAGCGCCGAAGGCAGGTCATGCGCGCACCCTGTCGGCAGCCCCGAGTGGACGCCAGCTGCGGCAAAAAGGTCCGGATAGCGCTGGATCAGCACCGCCGCCATCGCGCCACCGGCGGACAGCCCCGCAACATAGACTCGATCCGGATCGATGCTGTGGCTGGCCATGACCTCGCGAGTGATGCCCGCGATGATCGACGGCTCGCCCCGGTCGGCTTGCTGGTCGCCAGGGCGAAACCAGTTCCAGCATTTCGACGTGTTGGCATCGGCGGCCTGGATCGGGTACACGACCGCAAAGCCGAGTTTGTCCGCCAGCGCGTTCATGCGCGTGCCGGCGGCAAAGTCATCGGCATCCTGCGTGCAGCCGTGCAGCATGACCACCAAGGGCATCGGCTCCTGCAAATGCCCGGCGGGGATATAGACCTTGTAGGACCGTTGCCCGGCCTGGTTGGCAAAGGTGTGCCGTCTGAAGTGGCCGGGCATTGCAGTCGGTGGCGCGCGGCGCGGCGCGGCGGGTTCCACGGATGGCGCTGTATCGGCCCGGCCCTGTGACGTGTTGTCCGTCAACAAGGATTGCACCACTTGCGCCGGCATCGGTGCTCGCGCTTCGCCTGTGTTGCCGGTTGGCGACTGCCCGCGAAGTGCGCGCTGGATGACGGCAGTGGCCTCCATCGGGCCCGCCGTCTGCAGCAGGTGCATTGCCTCATGCATCGAGGCAAGAAAGGCGTCGTTCATTTTCATGTTGGGGTCTCTGCAGGCCTGGCGAACCAGGCGCGGCGAAATTGCCGCCTACTACCGTATGCGTCCAGCCAATGCCGCCTTGACGGCGGCTGGCGCGTGAAAGGCGCCTAGCACCACGATCGACTCGATCGTCGCCAACGCCAGTTCGGGACTGACATCCGATGCAATGCTCGCCAAACCGAGCACGTGAATGGCCAGTTTCTCGTTGGCCTTCAACGCCGCCTCGAGGTCTTGCTTCGAGAAATGCTGAAGGCCCAGAACCAGCGCCCGCCGTGTTGCCGTTTCCTGAATCGCTTGTGCATGCACGGCGAGCTGGTTGCGAATGGCGGTGCGGATCAGGTCGGTTCGGTTGGAATAGAAGCCTTCCTCCACCAATAGATCGATCTGGCCCAGATCAACCGGACCGAGGTTGATGGTGATTTTCTCTGTCTCGCCCCCCTTTGGTCTGAGCGTCGCGATCTGTGCTGTAGGCTTTTCCATCGTCACTTTTTCTCCTGGTTTGTCATGCGGGGAGGGTTCGGCGGGTTTTCCACGTCACATTTACCATCCTGACACCATCCCCTTACCATCCATATGGATGGTTATAGTCGTGACGACGGGCTACGTCAAGCGGCGTGACGATCAAGGTTTTCTGGGGGAGCGAGCGATTTATGCGAGCAGCCTATGAGCACGCCCTTCGGTCAAACAACCGAGCCGCCAGGCTGATGCGGCACCCTGTCACGGCATCACTTGCAGCATGGGGCGGACCCGGAGTGCCCGCGTCAACTCATGCAGCTGGCCGTGGATTACTGAGGCATGCAGAACGTCGATTCTGCGATCCGCCTATGCGGTTATCCAGAGTGACCATGCGAGGCGTCGTTGAGCGAAACGCGCCGGGGATGCCTCGGAATGAGAGGTCGAAGAGGGGGGGGACGGTCGCTACGCTGGGGGCCGTAAGAGCCGTTGGTTCGACACCCCAAAGCGCGCAACAGTCTCAATATGCCCCAGGTGTTGCTATGAGGGCCCCAAGCAGTTCTACGTTGATTCGATAGCCGGGAGTAGTCCAATCGTTGGGCGCGGCCTGCCTCCTCTAGGGTGAGCCATGGTGAGCCATGCCTTGGGTGGGAGCGTCAAGCACAGGGGGCATCCGCATGACCCGCTCGCGCCACCTCCAACTAGCCGACGACGACCGTCAATTGCAAGGAGCCGCCATCGAACGGGCGCAGCCGTTAGGCCCCTGGCGTCCTGTATCCTTTCTCCTGCAATGCACTTACAGGAGGCGACAGAAAGCCGTGACGCTACAGCAACTCGAAACGTTCTACTGGATTGTTCAGCTCGACGGTTTTGCGGCGGCAGCCGAGCGACTTTGCGCTACGCAGTCCACCGTCTCCATGCGATTGCGCGAGCTTGAGCGTAGCCTCGGGGTTGAGCTTTTTGACAGGACGCAACGCAAGGCAAGGCTGACGCCGCATGGACGCGAGGTGCTCGACTATGCCGCACGCATCCTGAACCTTTCAGCGGAACTCTCGCATCGCGTTGCGGCGCCGAGCGCAGTGAGTGGCACCGTCCGCATGGGGGTTGCTGAAGTCGTATCCACTACGTGGCTCCCCGCACTGATCAAGGCCATAGCCAGGCAGTATCCGCAAGTGAGGCTGGAAATCGACGAGGCACTCACCAGCGACCTGATGGATGCCCTCACGCAGGGCGAGCTGGATCTGGTGCTGGCTCCCGGGCACACACGCATGCAGGACGTCTCCACAATCCCACTCGGCAAAGTCGAATTCGCCTGGATGGCGAGCCCGGGCCTGAAAATGGCACACAAGACTTATGCGCCGTCGGAGCTTGCGCAATACCCGCTGATCGGTTTGAAGCCCCAGTCTTTCCATAGCGCCGCCATTAACGCCTGGTTTCAGCGTGATCACGCCCATTGCCGCTATCTGGCGCGCTGCAAGAGCATGGGCGTCGCGGCTTCGCTCGCGATGGCCGAAATGGGAATTACCTATTTGCCGATTCCCAATTACCGCCGGCAACTCGACGGTGGGCAACTCGAGATTATCGGAGTCCGAGATCCTTTTGAGCCCGTCGAGTTTGTCGCCGCTGTTTCGCCTGAACACACTTATTCCCTCCCGAGCACGATTGCCGAACTCGCCGGACATATCAGCGATTTTCAGAAGTAAGGGTTTCCACCGTCGGCCGTGTAGAAATCCCTGGGCAAGGCACAAATACGCTTGATAAAGCGCGTTACAACCGACTTTTCCGAATCATTCACCGTTTCTCACCATAAAAACGTGAAGTCCCTCTCTCTCCAGACACATCAAATTTATTGATGTTATAGTGCCTGAAAATATCGCTTGAATTAAACAGTCGAAAATCTATGCTTGAGCAAACCACGACGACCTGACCGCCGCGATTTGCTCAAGCGACGCGGTCGGGGCACCCTCCAGGAGACCGCGATGGACCTCATCGTCGAAAGCAGACGCGATACCGTCACCGCAAATGACCGGGTCGCCGGAAAAATCCCCGTTTCGATCCGCTCTGTCAGCGAGCTCGCCGAAGATATCCGGGCGTTCGAGCTGGCAGACCTATTCGGCATGCCACTACCGGCATTCTCTGCAGGCGCCCATATTGACGTCCATTTGCCGGGCGGGTTGATTCGCCAGTATTCGATTTGCAGCAGCGCGCATGACACCAGCCGCTACGTCATCGCCGTCCTCAGGGAACCAGCGGGGCGAGGCGGTTCCGCCGCGATCCACCAGCTTGCCGCCGGCGACCGCATCACCATTTCCAGGCCGCGTAATCATTTTCCGCTGGCCGATGACGCTTCGCACCATGTATTCGTAGCGGGTGGCATCGGCATTACCCCTATCAAGTCCATGATGTCGGCGGCACTGGCACGGCGCGACACCTTCACGCTGTACTACAGCACCCGGTCCCCACGGCGGACGGCCTTCCTCGACGATCTCTCGCCGCTCGTGCACGCCGGCATCGCCCACATCCACCATGATGGCGGCGATCCCGCCAAAGGCCTCGACCTGAGCGCCGTCCTGCGGGAGCAGCCAGACGGCGCGCACCTCTATTACTGCGGCCCGTCACGCTTCATGGACGCAGTGGAAGCCAATTCTGCGCATTGGCACGCAGGCACCCGGCATTGCGAACGCTTCTCGGCGCCGGCGTCAAAGCCGGCCAGCGTACCTGCTGAGGCAGAGCAACCCTTCGACGTCACGCTTTCACGCTGCGGAAAGACCTTCACCGTGCCGCCCGGCAAGACCATCGTCCAGGTATTGCGGGAAAACGCGGTGGAAGTCGACGTGTCCTGCGAGGAAGGCTACTGCGGGACCTGCATGACGCGCTATCTCGACGGCGATCCCGTTCATCGCGATAGCGTCCTCGACGAGGAGGATCAGCAGGAGTTCGTGATGATCTGCTGCAGCCGCGCTAAGAGCCAGACCCTGACCCTCGACCTCTGAGCCGGCGTGCGCCGCGCTCGTTCGTCATTCCCCCCAAAAAACGTGGAGACAACTGAAATGAGCAAGTTCGAGTACGTGAAGAATTGTTGGTATCCCATCGGTTTCGCGCGGGAATTTCCCGTCCATGAGCTCAAGGGCTTCAAGATCGCCGGCAAGCCAGTCGTCATGTGGCGCACGGACGATGGAGAGGTGGTCGCCTTCGACGATCGCTGCTGTCACAAGCGCTTCCCTCTCTCCCAGAGCAAGCTGCTTGACGATGGCCGGCTCGAATGCGCGTATCACGGCCTCTGCTATGACGCGAGCGGGCAATGCGTGGAGATTCCGTCCCAGCCGGGCAAGATCCCGCCCCAGGCGCGCCTGCATGGGGTGCCGGTGTGCGAGCGGGACGGTGTCGTCTGGGTCTGGCCAGGCGAACAGAAGGCTGCTGCCAACATTGAGCCCCCCCGCACACCGGAGGTCACTGATCCCGGCAAGGTGGGGGTCGGCTCGCCCCAGCCGCTAGAAGTGCCGGCCAACTACCTGCTGCTGATCGAAAACCTGCTCGACATCACGCACTTCTATCCCTTGCACGACGGCAACATCGGCGACAAGGAGAATAGCCTCATTCCCGTGCAACTGCAGGAAGGCATCGACGCGGGCTATGAGTACGTCAAGACGCTCCGCCACGTGCACGGCTACAAGCAGCCACCCTACCTGCGTGAGTGGTTCCACTACGAGGAAGTCGAGCGCCTGCATACGCACTGTATGGTCAGCCCGGGCCTGACGCGTGTCGAGATGCATGTAGCACCTGAGGGCCAACTCGGCACCGAGATGGAACGCGGATACACGCTGCTGCACCTGCACTACCCGGTCGACGAGGAAAACCTCGTCTGGCGCTGGAACGTGTCGTGCACGAAGGGCCATACCACGCTGAGCGACCCAGATATCCCAACTGCGCACAAGGTTGCCGAGATGTTCCCCGCCGTGGTCGCGCAGGACCAGTGGGCACTGGAACGGCAGCAGGCGATGTTCGCCTATCCGGAGGACGATTATTCCGAGCTGTTCCTTAAGACCGACAAGGCCCTGCGCCGCGCGCGCCAGATCCTGATGACCATGCAGCGGGAGGAGCGACTGGAGGAGAAGTCCGTCATCCCGATTCATCCGCTGCCCACCACTGCGGCCGTCGCATAGCGCGCAAGAAATAGCCTACAGAGGCCTCAGACGGGCCCGCAACATTCTGGTGTGGAGACAAATCATGGAAGCACAGGAACTCGCTCTTTCCGGACCGCTGTCACAGAAGACGTGGATGCAGCGCTCGATCAGCTCATGCGTATATCTGTTCGAGCGGCTGATGCCCGACCCGTTTGTCATTGTTATTCTCCTGACAGTGATGACGGCCGCCTGTGCCTCCGCCTTTGCCCCAGGTGGCACCGTCACGAACATTTTGGCCGGCTGGTACAAGGGAATCTTCGGCATCTTCACCTTCGCCTTCCAGATGGTGCTGGTGCTGGTGACAGGCTACGCGCTGGCCAGCGCACCCATGATCAAGCGTGGCCTGCAACGCCTCACAATGCTCGCCACCGGTCCCCTCTCGGCCGTTGCACTGGTCTCGATCGTCGGTGCTTTCGCAACCTTCCTAAATTGGGGCTTCGGGTTGGTGGTCGGCGCCATGCTAGCCAAGGAGGTGGCCAAGCGCGTACGGGTCGACTTTGCCTGGCTCGTCGCTGCTGGCTATACGGCCTGGGTCCTGTGGGCGTTCACCGGCATGTCGAGCTCGATTGCCCTTTCCATTGCCACGCCAGGGAATCCGCTCAATATCGTCGAGCAGCATACGCACGCCGTGGTGCCGCTCTCGCATACGGTCTTCTCCATCTGGAATCTCGCGGCTGGCCTGATTGCGACATTGCTGTTGCCGCTGGTCTTCATGATGATGCGTCCGTCCGACAGCGACATCATCGCCGCCGACCCCAAGGCCATTGAAGCCAGCGAAGCCGCGGCGACTGAGCCGAAGCGCCGCAACGGCTTGGCCGGCCTGCTCGAGCGGTCACGCCTGTGCGCACTGGTCTTCGTCGTGGCGGGCGCTGCCTACCTTGTGCAGCAATGGAGCGCGACCGGTATCCGGCTGGACATCAACACAGTGATCTTCATCTTCCTGCTAGGCGGTCTGTGCCTGCACGGCGGCGCCGGGGCCTATGTTCATGCCGTGACGGAAGCCGCCAAGGTGACCGGCCCCATGCTGCTGCAGTACCCCTTCTACGGCGGCATCATGGGCATCATGCATGCGACCGGGCTGGCGGAAGTCGCGTCGGCATCCTTCATCCGCTTCGCGTCCGGCGACACCCTGCCGTTCTGGAGCTACCTGGGCTCCATTGTCATTACCATCTTCATTCCCAGCGGCGGCGGCCACTGGGCCGTCCAAGGCCCCTTCACTATCCCGGCCGCCCAACAGCTCGGTTCCACCCTGGCCGGCACCTCGATGGCAGTGGCCGCTGGCGAACTGGCGGGCAGCCTGCTTCAACCTTTCTGGGCCATCCCGGTGGTCGCAATCGCTGGCGTCGGAGTGCAGCGGGTGCTCGGCTTCACGCTGGTCAGCTTCATCACCGCCGGGACCTTCTTCGGTCTGCTCTACCTGCTGGTCGTGCCCCACACCGGCGCCTGACGGCAATGTCCGGCGGGCGCATCCCGTCTGCCAGCCCGCTTCCCGACCTTTCACTTCTCCTCCAGACAATGAAAACTCCTGCAAAACCGGCCCTGCCCCTCGAGGGCACCCGCGTCATCGAAATCTGCAACGTGGCTGCGGGTCCCTACTGCGGCATGCTGCTTGCCGACATGGGCGCTGACGTCATCAAGATCGAGCATCCCGAGACGGGCGACACGCTGCGGAGCTGGCCGCCGATCTCGGGGGGCTATAGCGAGAACTTCGCATCGCTGAACCGGAACAAGCGCTCTGTCACCCTGAACCTGAAGGATCCCGACGATGCCGCCCGCGCCCGCGACCTGATCGCTTCGGCCGACCTGCTGATCGAGAACAACCGGCCGGGCGTCATGGATCGCCTTGGTCTCGGCTATGACGCCCTGCGCGGCGGGAGTCCCGGCCTGGTCTACTGCTCGATTTCCGCTTACGGCCAGTCAGGCCCGCGCGCTAGCGAAGGCGGCTTCGACCTGACGCTCCAGGCGATGAGCGGCATCATGAGCGTGACCGGTGAACCCGGCGGCGCGCCGGTGAAATGCGGCGTTCCGATTGCCGACTTCTCCGCCGGACTCTATGCGGCATTCTCTGCAGTATGCGCCTTGCGGCAGGCACAGGCCATTGGCGAGGGCACGCACGTCGATATCTCCATGCTGGGCGCCACCCTTGGCATCGCTGCACTGCAGACCTCCGAGTACTTTGGCAGCCGCAAGGATCCGGTCAAGTTGGGCAGCGCCCATCCACGCAACGCGCCCTACCAGGTGTTCGCCTGCCGCGACGGCTACTTCGGTATGGCGGCCGGCAACAATACCCTGTGGCGGGCAGTGTGCGCCGTCATGGCGCACGAGGAATGGCTGTCCTACGATCGCTTCGCCAATCCGACGCTGCGCGCGCGGCACCAGCGCGAACTGCGCGAGATGCTCGAAGCGGAGTTCGTCCGGGAAGACGCTGCCACCTGGCTGAGCCGGTTCCGGCAAGCGGGCGTGCCCTGCGCACCAATCAATACATATTCCGATGTGCTCGCCGACGCGCAGGTGGAACATATGCAATGGGTGCAGCCCCTCACGCTGCCCAATGGCATCGAAACCAGCACTTTCGCCTCGCCGATCCGCCTGTCCGGGGTCAATCTGCCGATCCGCCGTGGTCCGCCCGCGCTGGGCGAGCACAATGCCGAAGTGCTGGGCTCGGCGGTCCCCTCCAGTGAGGAGATAGCGCAATGAGCGATCTGCTCATCGTCGAACGCGAGGCCGGACATGTCTCGCTCACCTTGAACCGTCCAGACAAGCTCAATGCGCTTTGCCCGGGACTGGTGGAAGCCCTGATCGCCGCGGTCCGGCAGGCACACGACGACGATGCCACGATGATCCGCTTCCAAGGCGCAGGACGGAATTTTTGCGCGGGGTTCGACCTGGGAGACCTCGACCAGCAGACCGATGCCGACTTGCTGCTGCGCCTGGTCAGGATCGAAACGCTGCTGCAGATGGTCGCGTACTCGCCCTGCCTGACCACGGCATATGCGCACGGGCGCAACTTCGGCGCTGGTGTGGACCTGTTTGCCGCATGCAAGCGCCGCTATGCGACGGTCGACTCGCACTTCCGGATGCCCGGTCTGCTGTTCGACCTGGTGCTCGGCTCGCGTCGCTTCGCGGCACTGGTCGGCGCCGAGCCGGCCCGCGAAATCCTGCAGACGGCGCGTGACATTCCTGCCGAAGAGGCAGCACGGATTGGCTTGGTCTCTCGCCTGGCGGGGCAGGCCGACTGGCCGGCCCGGCTGGTCGAGGATGGTGGTGCCTCTCGCGTGCTTTCCTCCCGCGCCCGTACCGCGCTGTACGCCGCGGTGCTGCCTTCAACCGCGGACGCGGACATGGCGGCACTGGTCAGCTCGGCCGCCGAGCCGGGCCTGCGACAGCGCATTGAACACTATCTTGGCCGATAAGGCGATTCAAACTCAGCGAGAAAAGGGAGGAGATGCAATGAAGACCAAAGCCGCAGTCGCATGGGAAGCCGGTGCGCCGCTGGCGATCGAGGAAGTTGACCTCGACGGGCCGCGCGCCGGCGAGGTACTGATCGAAGTGAAGGCGACCGGCATCTGCCATACGGACTATTACACGCTGTCCGGCGCCGACCCTGAAGGCATCTTCCCGGCGATCCTCGGCCACGAGGGCGCTGGCATTGTGGTGGATGTCGGACCCAACGTCACGAGCCTGAAAGCGGGCGACCACGTGATTCCGCTATATACGCCTGAATGCCGCCAGTGCAAGTTCTGCCTGTCACGCAAGACCAACCTGTGCCAGGCGATAAGGCAGACGCAGGGCCGCGGCCTGATGCCGGACGGCACCTCTCGCTTTTCCATCGGCGGCAAGCCTCTATTTCACTACATGGGGACCTCGACCTTCGCCAATCACATCGTTGTGCCGGAAATCGCGGTCGCCAGGGTGCGGCAGGATGCGCCGTTCGACAAGATTTGCTACATCGGCTGCGGCGTGACGACCGGCGTCGGCGCGGTCATCTTTACCGCCAGGGTCGAGGCGGGTGCCAATGTTGTCGTGTTCGGACTCGGGGGAATCGGCCTGAACGTGATCCAGGCCGCGCGCATGGTGGGCGCCGACAAGATTATCGGAGTCGACCTCAATCCCGCTCGTGCAGGCATGGCAAGGCGCTTCGGCATGACGCACTTCGTCAATCCGCGCGATACCGACAACGTCGTCGACCACATCGTGCAACTGACCGACGGCGGCGCCGACTATAGCTTCGAGTGCATCGGCAACACGCGTGTCATGCGCCAGGCGCTGGAGTGCTGTCACAAGGGCTGGGGCAAATCCATCATCATCGGCGTCGCCGAAGCCGGCGCGGAGATCTCGACGCGGCCATTCCAGCTCGTGACTGGGCGTGAATGGAAAGGTTCGGCCTTTGGGGGGGCTCGCGGCCGCACCGACGTACCGAAGATTGTCGACTGGTACATGGAAGGAAAACTCAACATTGACGAGTTGATCACCCATAGCTTCCCGCTGGAGCGCATCAACGAGGGCTTCGACCTCATGAAGCATGGCGAGTCGATCCGGTCCGTGGTGCTGTACTAGGACGCGGCCATGGAACTGATATCTGAACACTGCACCCTGGCGCTGATGCCTTCATGGATGCGAGGGGCTTCGTGAGGGCTTTACGCTCCTGGCCCCGATTCGGTCGCCGCTGGCACACAGCACGGACCCAAATTTCTTCCTACCTCCAACTATCAAGGAGATACACCGTGGCAATCTTCACACATATCGTGGTCGGCACCAATGACCTGGAGCGCTCGCGCGCATTCTACGACGCCGTCCTGAGCCGACTCGGCATCCAGCGTGTCCTAGACTTCGAAACAGCATCGCTATGGGGCACCTTCGGGCCAGAGTTCATGGTCACCAAGCCCGGCAATGGCTTGCCGTCGACCTATGCCAATGGCGGCACAGTAAGCTTTGCTGCACCTAGCCGGGATGCCGTACATGCATTCCACGAGGCCGCACTCAGCCTCGGCGCCAATGATGAAGGCGCGCCGGGCCCGCGCAGCTTTACGCCTACTGCCTATGCGGCATATGTCAGGGACCCCGATGGCAATAAGATCTGTACCTATTGCTTCGAGCCGACTTAAGCGATCAAGATGCCATCGGCCCACCGATGGCATCTGCTCACGCGGTGTGCAGTGTGTTGCATCGACCGATTAAATATGCAGTCGAGGCCGGCCGGCCGCGCTTTGATCATGGCTGTCGCTTGCCAAGCCAAGAGCCATCGCAGGTGGGAAGGCCGGACTTCACAACCTCCCCAAAACCACCCCCAACTCAACCGCCCCAATAGGATGCGAAACGGCAGCAAACGGCGGCTTAGGCCACTCCCACTTGTCCGCCGGAAACAAAGCCCGCATCCCATTGATGTCACAGTGATAAGGCGGCCCTTCGACAACGCCCTCCGCGGCACTCTCGCGCCGCATCTGCATGAACAGCGCGAACAGCTGCCCGCCAGGCCGCAGCCACGCATGAAGCTGCTCGGCGTAGCGAACCCAGTGATCCGGATGCAGCGCGCACAGGCAAGTCTGCTCGTACACCGCATCCACGGGCGCGGGCGGCTGCCACTCCAGTACATCGGCCTGTTCCAGCGTCGCCTTGAGCCCGGTCTGCGCGAGCAGCTCGCCGGTGCGCGCCAGCGCCGCCGGCGCGTAGTCGATGCCGCGCACGCGCACGCCCTGCTCCGCCAGCGCGGCTACTTCCCAGCCGCTGCCGCAGCCGGGCACGATCACGTCCTCGCCGGGACGGATGGCGCCGCTGGCCAGCCATGCCTTGAGCTGCGGGCTGGCCGCGCCGCGGTCCCACGGTGTTTGGCCGGCCTCGAAGCGCGCCTGCCAGAAATCAATCGTCGGTCCTGCCATGTTGTGTCTCCATTCGCTTTGTTATAGCGGCTTGGCTTGGAAAGCCGGCGTGCGAGGATCAGCTGCGCCAGGCCGGCTACCTGCCAGATTCCCTCTCAGCCGCCGCGTGCGCGCCGTGCCTCGTAGGCCTTCAGGCTTGTCAGTGCCATTTCCAGCGTCGGCGCAGGCGTCTGGCCGCGGCGTGCCAGCAGGTCGCCCACGATCTGGTCAGACTCGATGGCCGCGCCGCGTTCGATGTCGCGCAGCATCGAGGCCATCAGCGGCGAGCCTGCGGTAAATAGCGTGGTCTTCGCCTGTTCCAGTGCCGGGGCGCGGGCGGGGTAGCCGTTGGTGGCGGCGATGGCCGCGCATTCGTCGAACAGGGCCGTGATGGTCTCGCGTCCGCGCGGGGCGGCGAGGATGTCGCCAATGGCTGCCCGCATCAGGCAGGTGGACGATGCCAGCGTGGCCAGGAACAGCCACTTTTCCCACATGTCTTGCAGCATGGCTTCGCTGCGCTGTACATCGAAACCGGCGCCGTCGAGCGCCGCGGCCAGGGCCAGCGCGCGGTCGCTGCTGCCGGCGGGGCGCTCGCCGAAGGACAATACATGGAAGGCGGACAGGTGGAGGATCGTGCCTTGTTCGTCCAGCGTGCTGGAGATCATGCAGCGCCCGCCCATCACGCGCCCGGCGCCGAAGCGAGCATCGAGCTTGTCGAGATGCTGCATGCCGTTGAGCATGGGGATGACGACGGTGCCGGGGCCCATGGCGGGCGCGAAGCCGTCCATGGCGCTGTCCAGGTCGTAGGCTTTGCAGCTCAGCAGCACCACGTCATACGGTTGCGTGATCTGTTCGGCCTGCACCAGTGGCGGGTTGGGGAAATGCAGGTCGCCGTGCGGGCTCTTGACCCGCAGGCCATGCTCGGCCAGTTGGGCGGCGCGCCGGGGGCGCACCAGGAATGTCACGTCGCGCCCGGCCTGCAACAGCCGCGCGCCGAAATAGCCGCCAATGGCGCCCGCCCCGACTACCAGAATACGCATCTTCGACTCCCGGGTCCGGCCCGGCGGGAGGCCGGGCGATGCGCCATTGTAGTGTGGGGCCGGCGATGCTGCCGGCGGGCATGCGGTCGCGCAACCCGGAGGGCGGGATTCCTTGTGGCAGGTAGACAGCCGCCCCCTGCCGGCGGCGGCCGGGTAGCTGCGGCGCCACAAGCTATGGCATCATCGCGCCAAACCACTGCACGAGGCGAACGATGAATCCATCGAGCAATCTACCGAGCATTCCACCGAGCGATACGCACAGCAAAGTCATCGGCTACCTGCTGTGGATCTTCGGCTTTACCGGCTCCCATCGCTTCTACTACGGCAAGCCCATCACCGGCACGATCTGGTTCTGCACGCTGGGCCTGCTCGGCATCGGCTGGCTGATCGACGTGTTCCTGATCCCGGGCATGGACCGCGAGGCGGACTACCGCTTCGCCGCCGGCAGGACCGACTACAACGTGGCGTGGATCCTGCTGACCTTCCTCGGCTTCTTCGGCGTGCATCGCATGTATATCGGCAAATGGATCACCGGCCTGATCTACCTGCTCACCGGCGGCCTGTTCCTGATCGGCGTGCTGTATGACTTCTGGACGCTGAACGAGCAGGTTTCGCTGAGGAACAGGACGCCCTGATACGCGCTCAGGGCGGCGACGGTGTGTTTCGCTTCGGCGCGCCTTCGTCGCCTTGGTCGCCCTCGATGCGCAGCCGTGGCAGGAACTGCGGGAATTCGCGCTGCATGAAGTCGATCAGCCCTTCGCGCACGACGCAGCGCAGGTCCCACGCCAGCCCGGAGGAAGCCGCGGTACACAGCACGCGTAGTTGCATCGTCCGCTCCGTGGCATCGGTCACTACCAGATTGAAGAAGCGCTGGTCCCACTCCGGCGCCGCGCGCACGATGCGTTCCAGCTCCTCGCGTAGCGGCGCCAGCGGCATGCCGTAGTCGACGTGGAAGAACACCGACCCCATGATCTCGGCATTGTTGCGGGTCCAGTTCTGGAAGGGCTTCTCGATGAAATACTGCAGCGGGATGATGAGACGGCGGTCGTCCCATATCCGGAGCACGACGTACGTGCCGGTAATCTCCTCCACGCGGCCCCACTCGCCTTCGACGATGAGCACGTCGTCGAGCCGGATAGGCTGCGTCAGGGCGAGCTGCAGACCGGCGATCAGGTTGCTGAACACGGGCTTGGCGGCAAAGCCGGCGATCAGGCCCAGCACGCCTGCCGAGGCCAACAGGCTGGCGCCCACCTGCCGCGCCCCGGGAAAGGTCATGAGCACCATCGCCGCACCCATCACCACCACCAGCGTCATCGCGGTGCGCGAGAGCACGCGTGTCTGCGTGTGAATGCGGCGCGCATTCATGTTGTCCTGCACGTCCACCGGGTGTGTGTCCAGGATACCCTGCGCAATGCCGGCAATGATGCGCGCCACGAGCCAGGTGGCCGCGGCGATCATCAACAGGCCATTGAAATGGCGCACGCTGCCGATCCAGGGCAGATCATCCGACGCGGCCTGCCAGACCGCCTGCAAGGCCAGCAAGGGCAAGACCACTGTCGACGGCGCGCGCGCCTTCTTCACGATCGCATGCAGCACCGGGGCCGGCCGGGTAATGCGCAAGAGCAGCAGCCCGCCGAGGCGATGCGCCAGCAGCGCGACGGCGACGGCGATCAGGGCCGCCGCCCATGTGCCGAACCAGGGGTGGGCGAGGAGGATTGCCATGTTCATCGGTCGGTCGTCCTATGTCATCGCGGCTTGCGCGATTATGCAAGGAACGACACGCAGACGGGACGGAAGTTTCACCGCCCGCGGGCGAGGCGCCGCGGCCACATGGAGCCGCGCGCTGGGATTTCCGGCAAGCCCTTGCCATGTCATCATCCTGTTCGGCGAATTCATGGGCTGATAGCGTCTGGAAGAGTCAGGAAGTTTCAGGAAGTTTCAGGAGGAGAACATGAAAAAATCGGGTTCGACCGAGGGGCTGCCGGCATCCGGGCTGATCGACAACAGAATCGCCGAGCTCGCGGACTGGCGCGGGGCGACGCTGAGCAGGATGCGCAAGCTCATCAAAGAGGCTGATCCGGACGTCGTGGAGGAGTGGAAGTGGATGGGCACTCCCGTATGGTCGCACGACGGGATCATCTGCACCGGCGAGTCTTACAAGGCAAAGGTGAAGCTGACTTTCGCCAAGGGCGCTGCGCTGGAGGACCCGGCCAGGCTCTTCAACTCAAGCCTCGACGGGAACGTCAGGCGCGCGATTGACATCCTCGAGGCAGACGAGATCGACGCGGACGCGTTCAGGGCGCTTGTCCGTGCCGCGGTCGCGCTCAATACGTCCGCTCGAAAGGCAGGCCCAAGGCGCGCGAAGTAGGCTACGGGATCGGCGTCCGCCCTGGAGCAGGACTCGCAGCCTGAGCCGCACGCGGCGGCCCTCCGGCCACATCCACCCATTGACGCCTTCTCCAAGAACCGATAAACACCATCGGTCACCGTCTGCCTGGCCCGAGCCCCCGCGCATGCCCCGCCCTTCGCTAATCCCGCCCATCAGCACCCTCTACAGCCGCATCAAGATGCAGCATCTGCGCTTGCTGCTGGCGATCGAGGAGCGCGGTTCGCTGCGGCAGGCGGCGGAGGCGGTGATGCTGACCCAGCCGGCGGTCAGCAAGATGCTGCAGGACATGGAATCGATGCTGGGCGTGTCGTTGTTCGAGCGCCATGCGCGCGGTTTGCGGCCGACGCGGTTTGGCCTGGCGGCGACGCAGTTCGCGCGGCTGGTGTTCGCGGATATGGCAGGCCTGCGTGATGAGCTGGCGGCGCTGGAATCGGGAAAGGTGGGCCGGGTGCGCGTGGGTGCGGTGATGGCGCCGACGCCGGTGCTGCTGGCCAACGTGATCCGCAGCCTGAACCGCGAGCATCCCAGGCTGGAGGTGGTGGTGCAGGTGGAAACCAGCGATCTGCTGGTGCCGCTGCTGGAGCGCGACCAGCTCGACATCGTGCTGGGCCGGGTGCCGGAGGGCTGGGACAGTAGCGGCCTGGAGTTCGAGCAACTGGGCGAGGAGAGCCTGGCGATCGTCGTCGGGCCCTTGCATCCGCTGCTCGGGCGCCGCAAGCCGGGTTTCGAGGAGCTGGCGACGTTTCCGTGGATCATGCAGCCGCGCCCGAGCCCCATGCGGGCGCTGATCGACCGTTCGTTCGAGGACGCGGGCGTGGCGCCGCCGCCCTCGACCATCGAGACGGCGGCGGTGCTAATGACGACTTCCCTGCTCGCGGACAGCGAGCTGATTGCCGTGCTGCCGGCCTCGGTGGCGGCGTTCTACGCGGGGCTGGGCGCGCTGGCCGTGCTGCCGTTGCCGCTGCCGCGCAAGCTGGGGCCCTACGGCATCGTGACGCGGCGGGGCCGGCCGCCTACCGCGTCGATGAGCCTGCTGATCGACGCGCTGCGCGCCAGGCCGGCCTAGCGCGGGCTTCGCAAGGCCCGGCTCGCGGGCCTTGCGGGCTGCGCTTAGGCGGGCCGGGGCGCCGGCCGGCCGTCCACCAGCCGGCTCAGTTGCAGCGGATTGTCCTCGCGCAAGGCGGCGGGCAGCAGCCCCGCGGGCATGTCCTGGTAGCACACCGGGCGCAGGAAGCGCGCGATGGCCAGGCTGCCCACCGAGGTGGAGCGGCCGCCATCGGAGGTGGCCGGATACGGACCGCCGTGCACCATGGCATGCCCGACTTCCACCCCGGTGCCGAAACCGTTGACGAGGATGCGCCCCACCCTGCGTTCCAGCGCGGGCAGGATGGCGCGGGCCGCATCGTGGTCGGCGTCGTCGATATGCAGCGCGGCGGTCAGCTGGCCTTCGATGACTTCCACGACATGGCGCATGGCGTCCAGGTCGGGGCAGCGCACGATTAGCCCGGCCGCGCCGAAGATCTCCGCGCGCAAGGCCTCATCGGCAAGGAACGCCTCGGCGGTGGTGGAGAACAGCGCCGCCGAGCCCTGCTGTGCGTCGCCGGCGCGGCCGCGCGCCTGCGCGCTGACCTGCGGGTGCGCGGCCAGCTTGTCCACGCCGGTGCAGTAGGCGCGCTGGATGCCTGGTGTCAGCATGGTCGCCGGCGCGGTCTGCTCGATGCTCTGCGCCGCCGCAGCGATGAAGCGCCCCAGGTCCGGGCCGTCGACAGCCAGCACCAGGCCGGGATTGGTGCAGAACTGGCCGGCGCCCAGCGTGAGCGATGCCGCGAACGCGGTACCGATGGCCTCGGCGCGGTTGGCCAGCGCGTGCGGGAACAGCAGCACCGGGTTGATGCTGCTCATTTCCGCATAGACGGGAATGACCTCCGGGCGTGCGGCCGCCAGCGCCATCAGCGCCGTGCCGCCCGCGCGCGAGCCGGTGAAGCCGACCGCCTTGATGCGGTGATCGCTGACCAGGCCCTGCCCGACCTGCAGGCCGCTATCGAACAGCAGCGAGAAGGTGCCTTCGGGCAGCCCCAGGTCGCGCACGGCTTTCTGGATGGCGCGGCCGACCAGCTCCGAGGTGCCGGGATGCGCGGGGTGGGCCTTGGCGATCACCGGGCAACCGGCCGCCAGTGCCGAGGCGGTGTCGCCACCCGCCACGGAAAACGCCAGCGGGAAATTGCTGGCGCCAAACACCGCCACCGGCCCCAGCGCGACCTGGCGCATGCGCAGGTCCGCGCGCGGCAGTGGCTTGCGTTCGGGCAGGGCCGGGTCCACGCGCACGCCGAGGAAGTCTCCTTGCCGCACCAGGTCCGCGAACAGCCGCAGCTGGCCCACGGTGCGCCCGCGTTCGCCTTCGATGCGCGCGCGCGGCAGGCCGCTTTCGCTCGCGCAGCGGTCGACCAGCGCATCGCCCAGCTCAAGGATGTTGGCAGCGATCGCTTCGAGAAAGGCCGCGCGCTTGTCGAGACTGGTTTCGCGGTAGGCGTCGAAGGCCTGCTCGGCCAGCGCGCAGGCCTGGGCCAGCTGGGCAGCGCTGGCGCCGCCGAAGGCCGGCGCCAGCTTGGCGCCGGAGGCCGCGTCGATCGCAACGATTTCGCCGTCGGTGCCGCGCACCGACTGGCTGCCGATCAATAGTTCGCCTTGGATTTGCATGTCTATTCCTGTTGACTGAGGTCTGGCCCCGCCGGGGCCAGTGGTTCCGTTCCGGTCCGGCCTGGTGCGCCGCTGGCGCTCAACGGCCCCAGCGCAGCACCATCGGATCCAGCCGGCGCGCAATCTGCAGCAGGCCCGCGCGGGTCGCCGGGTGCATCGGCTGGAGCGGATGGCGCACCGCGTCCGAGGCGATCACCCCGCCCTCTTTCATCAGCACCTTGCTGGTTGCCAGCCAGCCCTGGCGGTTCTCGTAATTGATGAGTGGCAGCCATTGCTGGTAGTGGCGCGCGGCGCCCTCGGTGTCGCCGGCCTGGTAGGCATCGACGATCAGGCGGATGCCATCGGGGAAGCCCGCGCCCGTCATCGCGCCGGTGGCGCCGGCGTCGAGATCGGCCATCAGCGTGATGGCTTCCTCGCCGTCCCACGGGCCGACGATGGCAGCGCCGCCCAGTTCGATCAGCTCGCGCAGCTTGGCCGCGGCCTGCGGCACTTCGATCTTGAAATACGACACATTGGCGAGTTCCCTGGCCATGCGCGCGAGGAAGGGCGCGGACAGCGTGGTGCCGCTGACCGGAGCGTCCTGGATCATGATCGGGATCTCGATGGCGTCGGACACCGTGGCGAAGAACTCGTAGATGGCGCGTTCGGGCATGCGGATGGTGGCGCCGTGATACGGCGGCATCACCATCACCATGGCGGCGCCCGCATCCTGCGCGGCACGGCTGCGTTCGGCGCAGATGCGCGAGCTGAAGTGCGTGGTGGTGACGATCACCGGCACGCGGCCCTCCACGTGGTCGAGCACCGCCGTCATCAGCGTGTTGCGCTCGTCGTCGGTCAGCACGAACTGCTCCGAGAAGTTGGCCAGGATGCAGATGCCGTTGGAGCCGGCATCGATCATGAAATCGATGCAACGGCGCTGGCCGTCCAGGTCAAGGCCGCCCTGCTCGTCGAAGATGGTCGGCGCTACCGGGAATACGCCGCGGTAGATGGCGGGCTTGATCATGTCTGTCTCCTTGTTGTGCGGGGGTCGCCGGCGGGGGGAATGCCGGCCGGTCGCTGCACGCAATATAAGAGCGTCCGGCACACCATGTATATTGAAACCTTTCCATCTGGTGATCGCTTTTACGACTCACCCCGCCGGCCAGACCGAACCCGACCCGGGCCCAGGCGGGGCGTCTTCCTTGAGGAGGCCCCGTTTGCGCCCGCCTGCGCACACCCATGAGAGCCACCCTCGACGTACTGATGTCGCGCCTGCGCATGAAACAGCTGCAACTGCTGATCGCGCTGGACGACCATAAATCGCTGCACCAGGCCGCATCGGCCATGGCCATGACGCAGTCGGCCGCCAGCAAGGCCCTGCAGGAGCTGGAAAACATGCTGGATGCACCGCTTTTCGAGCGGACCCACACCGGCATGCAGCCCAACCCGTTCGGCTATTGCGTGATCCGCTATGCGCGGCTGCTTGCCACCGACCTGACCGCGCTCTGCCAGGACATGGCGGAAATCCGTTCCGGCACGGCGGGGCGGCTTGCCGTCGGGGTCATCATGGGCGCGGTGACCGGCGTCCTGGTGCCGGCGCTGGCGACCTTGCAGGCAGACCAGCCCAACCTGTCGATCGAAATCGTGGAGGACACCAGCCTGCGCATGCTGAGCCTGCTGGACGATGGCCGGCTGGACCTGGTCATCGGCCGCGCGCTGGTGAGCGACCAGCCCGCCCGGTATCACTACGAGCCGCTGGACGACGAGCCGATGTCGGTGGTGGTCGGCCATGCCCATGCGGCCCCGCGCGCCAGCGAACTCGCCTTTGC
This sequence comes from Cupriavidus sp. 05T41, assembly GCF_056396525.1. Classification (NCBI taxonomy): domain Bacteria; kingdom Pseudomonadati; phylum Pseudomonadota; class Betaproteobacteria; order Burkholderiales; family Burkholderiaceae; genus Cupriavidus; species Cupriavidus sp. 05T41. Next base: position 18,462 of record NZ_JBFTLQ010000065.1, on the reverse strand, counting down.
GGATCTGGCCGCCTACCGCTGGATTGTCTATCCGTCCCAGATGCCGATGCATGCCCTGCTCCTGCGCGAGCTGGACCTTGCCGGCATTGGCATGCCGCCCAATGCCATCACCACCGCCTCCACGCTGGTCACCGTGGCCTTGCTCCAGGGCAGCGCCAGGCTGGTGTCGCTGCTCCCGACCAGCGTGGCGCAGCCATATGCGCGCCAGAAGATGCTGCGGATCCTGCCGGTGAAGATGCAGTCCCGGCACGAAACCTTCGGCATCGTCACGCGGCGCGGCGGCACGCTCTCGGCGGCTGCCAGGCGGTTGATCGTGGCGCTGCGCGCCGGCAAGCCCGGGGCGGCCGGGCCGGGCCAAGGTGAGCCGACGTATTCCTCCAGGTAATCGCCCATTAATAAAACATCAGTAGTGGCGAATCACTGACGGCCCTATAGTGGCCTCACCGGCACCGAGACCGGCAGACAACAGGACGGAGACAAGCATGAACAAATGGATCGCCGGCACCTTTGCCGGCCTGGCGACGCTTGCCGCCGCGACAGCGGCCGGCGCCTATGCACAGGACTCCCGGCCCGTGCGGCTGATGGTCGGCGCGGCGCCGGGCGGCGGCACCGACGTCATGGCCCGCATCGTCTCCGAAAAACTGGCCGCCATCATCAGGCAGCCCGTGGTGGTCGACAACCGGCCCGGCGCCTCCAACACCATCGCCGCGGACATCACCGCCAAGGCCGCGCCCGACGGCAACACGCTGCTGATGGGCGTGGTGACCTCGCAGGCTATCGCGCCGCACCTGCTCAAGCTGCAGTTCAATCCGCTCAAGGATCTGGTGCCGGTGGCCATGGTGTCGTCCGTGCCCAATGTGCTGGTGGTCAACAACCAGGTGCCGGCGCGCGACGTCAGGTCGCTGGTGGCGGCGATCCAGGCCAGCCCGGACAAGTACCGCTACAGCTCCTCCGGCGTCGGCAGTACCCAGCACCTCGCCGGCGCCGCCTTCGCGCGGCAGATCAACGGCAAGTTGCTGCACGTGCCGTACAAGAGCAGCAGCAGCGCGCTGGTGGACCTGATGGGCGGCCAGGTCGACATGAGTTTCGAGACCATGCCCTCCGTCATCAACCACATCAAGGCCGGCAAGCTGCGCGCCCTGGCGGTGACGGCCGAGCAGCGCTCGGCGCTGTTGCCGGGCGTGCCCACGCTGGCCGAAGCCGGTGTGCCGAACATCCAGATGAATGCCTGGTACGGCATCTATGCGCCGGCCGGCACCCCGCCCGCCACCTTGCAGAAGCTGGGCGCGGCACTGGCCACCATACTCAAGGATCCCGACACCGTCCGGCGCCTCAACGATGTCGGGGCCCAGCCCGGCACGCTGGATGCGGCGCAGTTCGATGCATTCTCGCGTGCCGAGTACGCGCGCTACGGCAAGCTGATTTCCGAACTCGGTGTCAAGCTCGACTAAACCCTCTTGCATCTTCCTGCATCCATACGACATGACTCCACGCCCAAGAATCGCCATGGTGCTCGGCGACCCCGCCGGCATCGGCCCCGAGCTGATCGCGAAGCTGCTTGCCGACCCCGCCGCCAGGCAGGCCGACATCCTGTTGATTGCCGACCGCGATGAATGGCGCCACGGCATGCAGGTAGCCGGCATCAATCCCGATGTGCGCGAAACCGATGCGCCCGCCTTTGCTGGCAACGATGCCGACGGCGCCCCGCGCCTTTACCACTGGCAGCCCGAAGGCAAGCCGGCCTACCCGCGTGGCGCCGCCAGCGCCGAGGGCGGCCGCTACAGCCTCGGCACGCTGGCTATCGCGCTGGCACTGGCGCAGTCCGGCCAGGCCGACGCGATCCTGTTCGGGCCGCTCAACAAGAGCTCGCTGCATGCCGCGGGCATGGGCCACAACGATGAATTGCACTGGTTCGCGGAGAAGCTCGGCTACCACGGCGCCTTCTGCGAGTTCAATGTGCTCGACGGGCTGTGGACATCGCGCGTGACATCGCACGTGGCCCTCAAGGATGTGCCCGCGATGATCACCCGCGACAGCGTGGGCGCCGCCATCGGCCTGATCGACAAGGCCTTGCGCGACGCCGGCATTGCGCGGCCGCGCATCGGCGTCTGCGGCCTCAATCCGCATAACGGCGACAACGGCGCCTTTGGCCGCGAGGAGATCGATTTCATCGCCCCGGCCATCGCCGCCGCGCAGGCCAGCGGCATGGCGGTGGACGGCCCCTTCCCGGCCGACACCATCTTCCTCAAGGTGCAAGGCGGCGCGGCCGAGCGGCAGTTCGACGCCATCGTCACCATGTATCACGACCAGGGCCAGATCGGCATCAAGCTGATGGGCTTCTCGCGCGGCGTCACCGTGCAGGGCGGCCTGCCGGTGCCGATCACCACGCCGGCCCACGGCACCGCCTTCGATATCACGCAGCAGGGCCGCGCGAACCTGGGCGCCACGCTGCAGGCATTCCACCTGGCCTGCCAGATGGGGGCGCAGCGCCGTGCCGCTGGCTAGGCGCGGCGGGCACGCTCCTTAGCGGGCGGGCGCCGCGCCGGCGCCGCATCGACGCAAGACATGACAAAGACGGCCCTCGATCCGGCCGGGGATGCGTGCGCGTGTACCTGTCAGGAGCGGACCCCGCGCATCCGGATCCGCGGCCGGAGCCTGAACCTGAAGCCTGAACCTGAACCTGAACCCGAACCCATCAGCACCAAAGAAGGAGCCACATCATGAAGATCACCAATGTCCGCGCCCGCGTCTTCGAATGGAAGGGCAAGACCGTGCCGCCGCAGGCGCACTTCTGCACCAATGCCACCGACATCCTGTTCGAGCGCGGCGATGCGATGGGCTCGTTCCGCTTCCACGGCTGGCTGGTGGTGGAGGTGGAGACCGATACCGGACTGGTTGGCATCGGCAACTGCGCACTCGCGCCGCGCGTGGCCAAGCAGATCGTGGACCAGTACCTGGCGCCCATCGTGATTGGCCAGGATCCGTTCGACAACGAATACCTGTGGCAGAAGATGTACCGGCGCACGCACGCGTGGGGCCGCAAGGGTATCGGCATGGCGGCGATCTCGGCGGTGGACATCGCGCTGTGGGACCTGATGGGCAAGGCGGTCGGCAAGCCTGTGTTCAAGCTGCTGGGCGGGCGCACCAAGGAAGCCATCTGGTGCTACGCCTCCAAGCTCTACAACAACGATGACCGCGACGCCTTCCTCGGCGAGGCGCAGCGCTACCTGGACCAGGGCTTCACGGCCATGAAGATGCGCTTCGGCTACGGCCCCAAGGATGGCGCCGCCGGCATGCAGAAGAACCTGGAGCAAGTGCGCCTGCTGCGCGAACTGGTGGGCGACAAGGTTGACATCATGCTGGAGTGCTACATGGGCTGGACGCTCGAGTACGCGCGCCGCATGCTGCCGCGCCTGGCCGAGTTCAACCCGCGCTGGCTGGAGGAGCCGGTCATCGCCGACGACATCGAAGGCTACGCCGAGCTGAAGAAAATGAGCCCCTTCCCCATCTCCGGCGGCGAGCACGAGTTCACCTCGTACGGCTTCAAGGACCTGCTGGAACGCCGCGCGGTGGACGTGATCCAGTACGACACCAACCGCGTGGGCGGCATCACGGCGGCACAGAAAATCAACGCCATGGCCGAGGCGTGGTCGGTGCCGGTCATCCCGCATGCCGGGCAGATGCACAACTACCACCTGACCATGGCCTCGACCGCTTCGCCGATGGCGGAATTCTTCCCGGTGCACGACGTGGAAGTCGGCAACGAGCTGTTCTACTACATCTTCAAGGGCGAACCCGCTCCCGACAGGGGCTACCTGCAGCTCGACGACAACCTGCCGGGCCTGGGGCTGACGCTCAACGAGGCCGGCTTCGGCGAGTTCGAGATCATCGGGTAAGGCTCCGCCGCCACTCAGCAGATAGCGTGAGGCACGGCCGCTTGCTGCCTCACGCGATATACGAGACCTTGGGCAGCGGGAAGGTCTCCCGTACCAGTGCCGCGCGCCGGGTCACCTTGTCGCAGGACAGTTCCAGGTGCTCGCGCAACAGATCGGCCGCTTTCTGCGGCGCGCCGTCGGCAGCGGCCTGCAGCACGGCGATGTGCTCGGACATGAACGGGTCGGCGTCCGGCATCGGCATGGCTACGCCCAGCACGTGCTTGCTCAGCGTGAGAATGCAGCGCGTGCGCTGTAGGCTGCTCAGCAGTTCCTTGTTGGGGCACTGGGACAGTAGCTGCACGTGCAGGTCGTGCTCGAGCTTGTCCATGGCGGTGCGGTTGACCTGCGGGTAGACGCGCTGCACCTTGTTCAGCTCCGCGATCATGGCCTGGATCTCGGCATTGTCGGCATGCCCGATGGCCCCGCGCAGCGCGGCGGGCTCCACCAGCGAGCGCAGTTCGTAGAGATCGTGGATGCGCTGCGCGTCCAGCGGGGTGATGACCCAGCGCAGGCGTTCGTCCTTTTCCAGGATGCCCAGGCTTTCCAGGCGCAGCAGCACGTCGCGCACCACGGTCCGGCCGACGTTGAAATGGCGGGCCAGCTCCACTTCGTTGACGCGGTAGCGGCCAAACACCGAGAGGTGCACCAGGTCGCGCTCCACCTCGTCGTAGATCAGTTCCCAGCCCAGCGTCTTGCGCGCGACATCGGGCGCGCTCTCCACGCCCAGCATCGCCGGGTCCAGGGCGATGCGCCGGGGTGCCGTGCCGGCGGGCCCGGCCACGAAGCCGCGGCCTTCGAAACGACTGACCAGCCCGTCGGCCTCCAGCTCGCGCAGCGCCTGGCGCACCGGCGAGCGCGTGGAGCGCAGTATCTCCGCGAGGTGTCCTTCGAGCAACACGGTGCCTTGCGCCAGCGTCCCCTCCACGATGGCCTTGCGCAGCAGTTCGACCATGACGGCATAGATCGGCGCATGCCTAAACCCGTCCTCGGTGTCCTGCGTGGGCGCGAAGGGGGCGGCGCGTTTGTCTTGGCGCGTTGCCGTCGATGGACTCGGCACGTTGTCTCCGGTTCTGTAGCTGGTATGGATGGTTCGGCGCGCTCATGTCCGCAAGAACACCTGCATGAGCACCTGCAAGAACACCTGCATGAGCACTGCCTGTGCGCCAGGCATAAGTATCGGCTATCTGGCTGGCGCCCAGTATCAGGCTGCACACGGAGAGATGATACACGGGTAAGCCCGAATATTGACCATTGCCGGCAATCGTCATATATTGGGACCCATGCCGGATCGCCAACGCGGATCCGAACCCGCAAAGAACGAGAGACAGGGCGCCGGGCAAACCGGCGTCACCAACAAAAGAGCGCATCCCCGATGGACTACCAGTTCGATTTCAGCTTCCTGTCCGCCAACTGGCGCGACCTGCTCGACGGGGTCTGGCTGACCTTGCGCATGTCGGTCGCCACCATCGTGTTCGGCTTTGTGCTGGGGACGGCGCTGGCGGTGGTGCGCACCGAGGGCCCGGCCTGGGCGCGCCGCTGCGTGACGGCCTATGTGGATGTGATTCGCAATACGCCGCTGGTGATCCAGGCCTTCTGGCTGTTCTTCGGGCTGGCGGCGGTGCATGTGCGCGTGCCGGCCATGGTGGCGGCGGTCCTGGCGCTGGTGGTCAATGTGTCGGCCTACACCACGGAGATCGTGCGCGCGGGGATCGAGTCGGTACCGCGCGGGCAGCTGGAGGCGGCCTCGTGCCTGGGGCTATCGCGCTGGCAGATGATGCGCCTGGTGGTACTGCCGCAGGCGGTGGAGCGCATGTACCCGGCGCTGATCAGCCAGTTCGTGCTGATGATGCTGGCTACCTCGATCATGTCGCAGATCTCGGCCGAAGAGCTCACCGCGGCGGGCTATCGCATCCAGTCGGAGACCTTCCGCGGCTTCGAGATCTACATCGTCATCGCGGTGGTGTACCTGGCGCTGTCGTGGCTGCTGCGGCTGTCGATGGCCGGCGTGGGCGCCGTGGCCTTCACGCGCCGCCGGCGCCTGAAGACACCGCTCTGATCCTCCCCTTCCCCCTTCCCTCTTCCTTCTTCCCCTTCTACTTTCGACGCGGAGCCAAGCATCATGTCCAGCCTTTCCCTGGATCAAGTCTTGTTCATCCTGCGCGGCGCGGGCTGGACCTTGCTGCTGTCCGCCATGGGCTTTTTCGGTGGCGCGCTGGTCGGCCTGCCGCTGGCTCTCGCGCGCAGCCGCGGCGGGCGCGTGCTGCGCACCGTGACGGGTGCCTTCGTGCAGCTCGTGCAGGGCGTGCCGCTGCCGGTGATCATGTTCGTGGTGTACTTCGGCATCAGCGTGGGCGGCTTTGACCTGCCCGCGCTGGTGGCCGCCGGCATCGCCATGACGGCATATTCCAGCGCCTACCTGGCCGAGATCTGGAAGGGCTGCATCCAGGCCGTGCCACGCACCCAGTGGGAAGCCGCCGAGTGCCTGGCGCTCACGCCGCTGCAACGCGTGGTGTACGTGATCCTGCCGCAGGCCGCGCGCATCGCGGTGGCACCGACGGTGGGCTTCCTGGTGCAGATCGTGAAGAACTCTTCGTACGCGGTGGTGATCGGCTTCTTCGACCTGACCTACTCGGCACGGGTGGTGAACAACTCCACCTTCGAGCCCTTCGTGGTGTTCTCGATCGCGGCCGCCCTCTACTTCGCCATCTGCTATCCGCTGTCGTCGCTGTCGTACCGGCTGGAGCGCCGCTTCAAGCGGGTGTGAGCCTGCGAGGACCAAAGAAATCATGGAGACAAGCATGGAAGATATCGTCCGCTTCGACAAGGTGAGCAAATCCTTCGGGCAGGTGGAGATCCTCAAGGGCGTAAGTTTCTCGGTGCGCGCCGGGGAGGTGGTGGCGCTGATCGGCCGCAGCGGTTCGGGCAAGAGCACTGCCCTGCGCTGCATCAACGGGCTGGAGCGCGTGAGCGGTGGCGCGCTGCATGTATGCGGGCACGCCATGCACGACGGCGATGTGCCGCTGGGCGAGCTGCGCAAGGAAGTCGGCATCGTCTTCCAGAGCTACAACCTGTTCCCGCATCTCACCGTGGAAGAGAACGTCATGCTGGCGCCGCGCAAGGTCAAGGGCGTGGGCAAGAAAGAAGCGCGCGAACTGGCCATGCACGTGCTCAAGCAAGTGGGCATGGAAGAGCGCGCCAGCTACTACCCGGAGCAACTGTCCGGCGGACAGCAGCAGCGCGTGGCGATTGCCCGTTCGCTGGCGATGCAGCCGCGCCTGATGCTGTTCGACGAAGTCACCTCGGCGCTGGACCCTGAACTCACCGGCGAGGTGCTCAAGGTGATCGAGCGCCTGGCGCAAGACGGCATGACCATGGTGCTGGTCACGCACGAGATGGCCTTCGCACGGTCGGTGGCAGACCAGATCATGTTCATGCACCAGGGCATCGTCTGGGAAGGCGGCAGCGGCAAGCTGCTGGACCAGCCCGCCACGCCGGAACTCAAGCAGTTTGTCGGCAACGGCCTCTGATTCCCGCTTCGCAGAGCCCGAGCCTTTCAACGAAAACCACACGGAGACACCCCATGCACATCAACCGCCGCCTTCTCGGCTCGTTCGCCGCCCTGCTGCTCGCGGGCGCATCGGCCAGCGCCTGGTCCGATACGCTCGACACCATCAAGCAACGCAAGAAGATCCTGGTTGCCGTGGATATCGGCGCCCCGCCCTACGGCATGCTCGACAGCCAGGCCAAGCAAAGCGGCTCGGACGTGGACACGGCCCGCCTGCTGGCCAAGGACCTCGGCGTGGAACTGGAGATCGTGCCCGTGACCGGCCCCAACCGCGTGCCCTACCTGCTGACCAAGAAGGCCGACGTGGTGCTGGCCTCGTTCTCGGTAACGGACGAGCGCAAGAAGGTCATCGACTTCTCCGAACCCTACGGCGTGGTGCCGGTGGTGGTGGGCGGCCCGGCGCAAGCCAAGCTGAAATCGTTCCCCGAGCTGTCCGGCAAGACCATCGCGGTCACGCGCGGCACCACGGCCGACCAGGAACTGACCCGCGGCGCCAAGGAAATCAGCGGCGTGAACATCGTGCGCTACGAAGACGACGCCACCACCAACACCGCGGTATCCACCGGCCAGCAGGACTACCTTGCCGCGGCCATCAGCGTGATTCCGGTGGTCAAGAAGAGCAACCCCACGCGCGACCTGGAAATCAAGTTCGTGATGAAGGCCTATCCGTATGCCATCGGCGTGCGCAAGGGCGACACCGCGCTCAAGGGCTGGCTCGACACCTGGGTCAAGACCAACCTGAAGAACGGCAAGATCAACACGATCTACAAGCAGTATTTCGGCATCGCGCTGCCTGAAGAGATGCTCAAGTAAGAGACGCAACCACGGCGCAGGTCACCCTGGCGCGCAATCCAACCGCGAGTAGCCATTCCATGAGCACAGACACCCTTGCAGCAGCCCCCGCCGAAGTTCCGCGCACGTCGCGCACCATCCGGCTGCATGCCGATGACGATGTCGTCATCGCGCGTGACCAGATGGTCGCCGGCACCACGGTCGCGGAAGAAGGCGTGACCGTGATCGGCCTGATCCCGCCCGGCCACAAGATCGCCACGCGCGCCATCGCGAGCGGCGAGGCCGTGCGCCGCTACGGCCAGATCATCGGCTTTGCGAGCCAGGACATCCGCGCCGGCCAGCACGTGCACACGCATAACCTGGCGATGGGCGATTTCACGCGGGACTATGCCTACAGCGCCGAGGCCCGCACGGTGCAGGCCGAAGCGGTTCCCGCCACCTTCGACGGCATCGTGCGCGCCGACGGCAGCGTGGCCACGCGCAACTACATCGGCATCCTGACCTCGGTGAATTGCTCGGCCACCGTGGCACGCGCCATCGCGGATCGCTTCCGGCGCGATATCCATGCGGAGGCGCTGGCGGACTATCCCAATGTGGATGGCGTGGTCGCGCTCACGCATGGCGTGGGCTGCGCCGTGGATCCGCAGGGCGAAGGGCTGGCGGTATTGCAGCGCACGCTCGGCGGCTATGCCTGCCACCCGAACTTTGCCAGCGTACTGGTGATCGGCCTGGGCTGCGAGACCAACCAGATCTCCGCGCTGCTGGCCACGCAGGGACTCACCCACAGCGCGCGCCTGCAGACCTTCACCATCCAGGACACCGGCGGCACCACCAAGACCATTGCCCACGGGATCGAACTGATCAAGGCGATGCTGCCCGCGGCCAATGCCGTGGAACGCCAGCCGGTACCCGCGAGCCATCTGGTGGTGGGGCTGCAGTGCGGCGGCTCGGATGGCTACTCCGGCATCTCGGCCAATCCGGTGCTGGGCGCGGCGGTGGACCTGCTGGTGCGTCACGGCGGCACCGCCATCCTGTCGGAGACGCCGGAGATCTATGGCGCCGAGCACCTGTTGACGCGGCGCGCGCAAACGCCGGAGATCGGCCAGAAGCTGGTGGCGCGCATCCGCTGGTGGGAAGCCTATTGCGAGCGCCACGGCGCCAGCATGGACAACAACCCTTCCGCCGGCAACAAGGCGGGCGGCCTGACCACCGTGCTGGAAAAGTCGCTGGGCGGCATCGCCAAGGGCGGCTCCACCAATCTCGCCGAAGTGTACGAGTACGCGCAACCGGTGCGGGCACGCGGGCTGGTCTTCATGGACACGCCCGGCTACGACCCCATCTCCGCCACCGGGCAGGTGGCCGGCGGCGCCAACCTGATCTGCTTCACCACCGGCCGCGGCTCGGCCTACGGCTGCGCGCCCTCGCCGTCGGTGAAGCTCGCCACCAACACCGCCCTGTGGCAACGCCAGTCCGACGACATGGACCTCAACTGCGGCGCGGTACTGGACGGCAGCGCCACCATTGCCGGGCTGGGCGCGGAGCTGTTCCGGCTGATGCTGGATACCGCTTCGGGCAAACGCTCGCGCAGCGAGCTGCATGGGTACGGGCAGAACGAGTTCGTACCCTGGCAGCTGGGTGCGATTACCTGAGGGGCGACCCCCGGGGCGATCACCTGAGCCGGGCCAGCGCGCCACCGGGCACCGACCCCCGGCTCGGCGCCACTCCAGCACCAGCGCCACCTCGAACGCCCCGCCGGGATGCTTCCACGGCGCCGAACGGCGCCTTGTTCTGGCTAGGCAGTCTGCCCTGAGTCCTGGCCGGCGCCCTGCTCCCGCAGCCGCATCTTGAGCACCTTGCCGGTTGGATTGCGCGGCAACGCCCCCACCACGCGCAGTTCACGCGGCAGCTTGTACCGCGCCAGCCGGGGTTCGGCAAAGTCTTGTAGCGCTTCGAGCGTCAGGCTGAGCCCGGGCTTGAGCGCCACCACGGCCACCACATGCTCGCCCCAGCGCGGGTCGGGCGCGCCGATCACAGCGACTTCGGCGATGGCCGGGTGTTCGTACAGCACGCTTTCCACTTCGGCCGGGTAGACATTCTCGCCGCCGCTGATGACCATGTCCTTGAGGCGGTCGCAGATGTAGTAGAAGCCTTCCTCATCTGCGTAGCCGATGTCGCCGGTGCGGAACCAGCCGCCGTCGTAGAAGGCGCCGGCGGTGGCGTCGGGGCGGTTCCAGTAGCCTTTCATGATGTTGCCGCCGCGCGCGCAGACTTCGCCGCGCTGGTGAGGCTGCGTGACGGACCTGCCGTCGAAGTCGCGGATGCAGACTTCGGTGAGGATGGCCGGGGTGCCGCACGAGCCCAGCTTGTCGCGCGCGCGCTCGGGCGCGAGAAAGGTGGTGGCGGCAGCGGTCTCGGTCAGGCCGTAGCCCTGGTTGACGGGGATGCCGCGCGCGGAGAACAGGCGCAGCAGGGGCTCGGGCATGGGGGCGCCGCCTACCGAAATACTGCGCAGGCTGGAGAGATCGGCCCGCTCGAAGTCCGGGTGCTGGCTGACGAACAGCAGCATGGCAGGCACCGCGAAGCTGAGCGTCACGCGGTGCTCGGCCACGGCCTGCATCACGCTGCCGGGGTCGAAGCTGCGTTGCAGGACCAGGTGGCCGCCGGCCATCAGGATCGGCAAGGTCACGCAGCACATGCCGCCGACATGGAACAACGGGGCGAAGTTGAGCGCGACATCGGTGCTGGCGATGTCGCTCATCATCATGACGTTGAGGTTGTTGGACCAGAAGTTGCCGTGCGTGAGCATGGCGCCCTTGGGGTGGCCGGTGGTGCCGGATGTGTACATGATGGCGGCCACGTCGTCCGGGTGGGTGGCGGCCAGCGGGGGCGCCGCGGCGGCCCGCGCCATGAGGGCGTCCAGCCCTTCCCAGCCGGGTGCCGGGCCGCGCCGCAGGTAGCGCTGGCATTCCAGCCTGGGGCGGATTTCGTCGATCAGGCCGGCATAATCTTCGTCGGCGAACAGGGTGTGGACACCGGCATCGTTGAGGATGAAGGCCAGTTCCGGCCCGGTGAGCCGGAAATTGAGCGGCACGAAGATGGCGCCGAGCCAGCCGCAGGCGAACTGCGTGACCAGGAACAGCGGATCGTTCAGCCCCAGGTAGCCCACGCGCTGGCCCGGGCGCACGCCGCCGGCGGCCAGTACGGCGGCCATCTGCCCGGCCTTGATCACCAGCTCGCCATAGCTCCAGGTCTGGCCGGCGCCGGTGAGCGCGGGCCGCTGCGGCCCGCGGGCGGCGCGGCGGCACAGCCATTGGGCCATGCCCAGGGCCAGCAGGCCGGCGCTGTCGCCGGCCGCCGAGGATGGTTTTACCGACATGGCTTGTCCCGCTACGGCGTTTCCCATACGCGATTCCCCTGTCTCACAAGTTGCCGGCTGGCGCCGGTGTCATCATTTGCCCGTCCAGACCGGCTTGCGCTTCTCGTTGAAGGCAGCCAGCCCCTCGCGCGCGTCTTCGGTCATCGCCAGCAGCGCGATCTGGCTTTCGGTGTAGGCAATGCCTTCGCTAAAGCTCATCGACGCCATGGCCTGCATGGCGTACTTGCCGCGCCGGATGGCGGTGGGCGACTTGTCTGCCACGCGCGCCACCAGCCAGTCGGTGCGGGCGTCCAGCTCGGCGGACGCGGCGAGATGGTTGACCAGGCCGGCAGCCTTGGCCTCGGCGGCGGTGAACGGCTCGCCGCTGATACACCATTCGCGCACCAGGCGCGGCGGCGCCAGTGCCTGGAGCAGGCTGAGCACCTGCATGGGAAACACGCCGACCTTGACTTCGGGCAGGCCGAACAGCGCGTTGTCGGCCGCCACCGCCATGTCGGTCATGCACAGCAGGCCGATGCCGCCGGCCATGCAGGTGCCATTGATGCGGGCGATGCTGGGCAGCGTGGCTTGCTGGGCTTCGCGCAACATGTCGGCGTAGTCCAGGTTGGGTTGCGACAGGTCGAATGCAAAGCCCTTGCCGGGCTGCAGGTCGGCGCCGGCGCAGAAGGCCTTGTCGCCGGCGCCGGTCAGCACGATGGCGCGCACCGACGGGTCGGCATGCGCGGCGCGGTAGCCGGCGCGGATGCCGGCGATCACGTCCTTGTTGAGGGCGTTGCGCTTGTCGGGGCGGTTGATGGTGATCCAGAAGGCGGCGCCGCGTTTCTCGTGGACGACGGCCGGGTTGTCTGCTTCGCTCATGTAAGGGTTCCTGGTGATGGCGGCGTTCAGGCGGCCCGGGCCTGGACCTGGGCCTCGAACTCGATTTCGGCAATCACGCGCATGGCGGCGGCCTGGTCGCCTATCTGCACGTGCACGGCGCCGACGCGGCCGGCGGCCGGGGCGACGTGGATGTGCTCCATCTTCATGGCTTCCAGCGTGACCATGGGCTGGCCGGCTTCGACGCGGTCGCCGGTGGCCACCATGACATTGACCACGCGGCCGTTCATGGAAGCACGCAGCTTGCCGTCGCCGGCGGCATCGCCGGCACGTTCGGCCGCGGCGCGGGTGTGGTCTTCCACCCGCAGCGGCTGGCCCTGGTACTGCAGCAGCAAGGTGTTGCCGTCGCGGTGGCAGACCGCGCTTTCTACCAGGCCGTCGCAACTGAAACGCACGGTGTGCTCGCCGAGGGCGATGGTTTCGAAGGCAAAGCGGGCTTGGCCCAAGGCGACTTCGAAGCGGTTGCCGCCCCGGAACGCCAGGCTGGCCTGGTACTCCGTGCCTGCCACGCGGTAGCGCAGGCCGATGGGCAGCGCCGGGGCCAGGCTGGCCGACGGCACACCGCTTGCGCGGCCGGGCGCGGTCTCGTACAGCAGCAGCGCCGCCAGCGCGGCTGCCCGCTCGTTCTGCGCGGCATCGGGGCGCAGCAGCGCATCCTGGTGCTGGCCGATAAAGGCGGTGGTGGCCTGGCCGGCGGCAAACGCCGGATGCGCCAGGCAGCGGCCCAGGAAGGCCTGGTTGGTGGTGACGCCCAGCGCCACCAGGTCTTCCAGCCCGCGCGCCAGCCGGCGGCGGGCTTCTTCGCGGTCCGCGCCGTGGCTGACCAGCTTGGCGATCATGGAGTCGTAGTACGGTGGAATGGCCGCGCCGCCGCACAGCGCATGCTCCACGCGCAGCGCGGGCGGGGGCTGCCACAGCGCCACGGTGCCGCTCTGGGGCATGAAGCCCTGCTGCGCGTCTTCGGCACACAGCCGTACCTCGATGGCGTGGCCGGTGAAACGCACGTCTTGCTGCGCCAGCGGCAGCGGCTCGCCGGCGGCGATGCGCAGTTGCAGCGCCACCAGGTCCAGCCCGGTGATGGCTTCCGTGACCGGATGCTCCACCTGCAGCCGCGTGTTCATCTCCATGAAGTAGTAGTTGCCATCGCGGTCGAGCAGGAATTCCAGCGTGCCGGCGCCTTCGTAGCCGATGGCCTTGACGGCGGCCACGGCGGTGGCGCCCATGCGCGCGCGCAGCTCCGGGCTCACGGCGGGCGACGGGGCCTCTTCGATCAGTTTCTGGTGGCGGCGCTGCACGGAGCAATCGCGCTCGCCCAGGTGGATGGCGTTGCCGTAGCGGTCGGCCAGGACCTGGATCTCGATATGGCGCGGTTCGATCACGGCGCGCTCGAGGATGACCTCGGGGTCGCCGAAGGCGCCTTGCGCTTCCGAGCGGGCGCTGCGCAGCAGCTCGGGGAAGGACCTGGCATCCGGCACCAGCCGCATGCCCCGCCCGCCGCCGCCGGCGGTGGCCTTGATCATGACGGGGAAGCCGATGCGCCCGGCTTCGGCGCACAGCCGCGCCTCGTCCTGGTCTTCGCCCTGGTAGCCGGGAATGCATGGCACGTCCGCCGCCATCATCAGCCGCTTGGCGCCGGCCTTGTTTCCCATGGCCACGATGGATTCGGCCGACGGGCCGATAAAGACCAGCCCGGCCTCGCGGCAGGCGCGCGCGAAGGCGGCGTTCTCGGCCAGGAAGCCGTAGCCGGGGTGCACGGCGTCGGCGCCGGTGCGTCGCGCGGCGTCGATGATGGCTTCGATGCGCAGGTAGGATTGCGCCGGCGCGGCCTCGCCGATGTGCACGGCCTGGTCGGCCTCGGCCACGTGGCGGGCGCCGGCGTCGGCGCTGGAGTAGACCGCCACCGTGCGGTAGCCGAGCGCGGCCGCGCTGCGCATCACGCGCAAGGCGATCTCGCCGCGGTTGGCGATCAGGATCTTGTGGAATGGCGTGGACTGCTTCATGTTGCCCCGGTGTGGAGGTTGTTCTGTTCGGTCTGCCCTGCCAGCGATCACTTCCCTTGCGGGAAGGTGCCCATGAACTTGCACAGGATCTGCAGCATGACTTCGTCCGCGCCGCCGCCGATGGAGGTCAGCCGCCCGTCCCGGAAAATCCGCGAGACCGGGCTTTCCAGCACATAGCCCATGCCGCCCCAGAACTGCAGGCTGCGGTCGGATACCTCGCGCACCAGACGGCCGGCCTTGAGCTTGGCCATGGTGGCCAGGCGCGTGGCATCCTCGCCGCGCACCATCATTGCCACGGCGCGCCAGCACAGCGCGTGCAATGCTTCCACCTCGGTCTGCAGCTCGGCCAGCGTGTAGTGCACCCACTGGTTGTCGAGGATCGAGCGGCCGAAGGCCTTGCGCTCGCGGGTGTATTCGATGGTGAGGTTGATGGCCTTCTGGCACACGCCGCAGGTGTTCAGCGCGCCCCAAAGGCGCTCCACCTGGAACTGCTCCATCTGGTAGGTGAAGCCCATGCCTTCCTCGCCGATGCGCCAGCGCTGCGGCACGCGCACGTCGTCGAAGTAGAGCTGCGCGGTGTCGGAGGAGTCCATGCCGATCTTGCGGATCTTCTTGGCCACCGACACGCCGCGCGTCTTCATGGGCACCACGATGAGGGTCTTGTTGCGGTGGGGCGCGCCTTCCGAGGTGTTGGCCAGCACGCAGCAGAAGTCTGCCTGGGTGCCGTTGGTGGTCCACATCTTGCCGCCGTTGATGATGTAGTCGCCGCCGTCGCGGCGGGCGGTGGTCTTGATGGAGGCCACGTCGGAGCCGCTGCCGACCTCGGACACGCCCAGGCAGGCCACGTACTCGCCGCTGATGGCGGGCGCGAGGAATTCGCGCCGCAGTTCCTCGTTGCCGTGGTGGGCCAGCGCGGGGGTGGCCATGTCGGTCTGCACGCCGATGGCCATCGGCACGCCGCCGCAGTTGATGTCGGCCAGGGTCTCGGCCAGCACGGCGCTGTAGGAATAGTCCAGGCCGGCACCGCCGTCGGCTTCCGGCTTGGACAAGCCGAGCAGGCCCAGCGCGCCCATCTTGCGGAAGACTTCATGCGCAGGGAAAGTCTCGGCCTCTTCCCAGGCGTCCACGTGCGGGTTGACCTGCTCGGCGATAAAGCGCTTGATGGTGGCGCGCAGCGCCTCGTGTTCGGGAGTCAGTTGCATATCGCTGGTCTCGCTGGTGTCGGTTGTTCCGGATTGATCTGCTGGCGCGCGGCTCAGGGGCGCGCCACGGCAAACTGCATCGGCTGCGGCGTGCGGGCGTCGCCCTCGCGGCAGATGGCCAGCACGTTGGCCAGCACGGCGCGCGTATTGCGTGGGTCGATCACGCCGTCGTCCAGCACGTGGGCGCTGGTGACGAACACGCTCATCTGGCGGTCGAAGCGTTCGACGATGCCTTTTTGCAGCGCTTCGAGCTGTGCTGTGTCTATCTCCCCGCCTTTGCGCTTCATGGCGGCCTCGGTGACGATGGCCATGGTGCGCGCGGCTTGCTCGCCGCCCATCACGGCGGTCTTGGCGTTGGGCCAGGAGAAACAGAAGCGCGGGTGGAAGCCGCGCCCGCACATGCCGTAGTTGCCGGCGCCGAAGGACGCACCGCAGTAGATGGTGATCTGCGGCACGGTGGCGTTGCTGACCGCCTGGATCATCTTGGAGCCGTGCTTGATGATGCCGTCTTCCTCGTAGCTGCGGCCCACAATGAAGCCGGTGGTGTTGTTCAGGTAGAGGATGGGCGTGCGCGACTGGCAGCAGGCCTGGATGAAGTGGGTCGCCTTGGTGGCGCCGGCCGGGTCGATGGGGCCGTTGTTGGTGATGATGCCGAGCGGCCAGCCCTCGATCCGCACGTGGCCGCACACGGTGGCGCCACCATAGTTCTCGCCGAACTCGAGGAAGTCGGAGTCATCGGCAATGCGCGCGATGACCTCTTTCATGTCCACGGGCCGCTTGTGGTCCATCGGCATCAGGCCCAGCAGTTCCTCGGCGTCGTAGCGCGGCGGCTTGAAGGCGCGCGCGGCGCTCTGTCCGTGCTGCCAGTCGATCTTGCCGAGGATCTCGCGGGCGATGCGCAGCGCGTCGCGGTCGTCCTCGGCCAGGTAGTCGCCCAGGCCGGACACGGTGGTGTGCATGACCGCGCCGCCCAGTTCTTCCTCGGTGGCCACCTCGCCGGTGGCCGCCATCAGCAACGGCGGGCCGGCCAGGAAGGCGCGCGAGCGGCCGCGCACCATGATGATGTAGTCCGACAGGCCGGTCTGGTAGGCGCCGCCCGCCGTGGACGAGCCGTGCGTCACAGTGACCACCGGCAGCCCGGCCGCGGACAGGCGCGCCAGGTTGCGGAACAGGTTGCCGCCGCGGATGAAGTCTTCGACCTTGTAGGTCATCAGGTTGGCACCGGCGCTTTCCACCAGTTGCACGTAGGGCAGCTTGTTTTCCAGCGCGATTTCCTGCACGCGCAGTTGCTTGTCCAGCCCCTTGGGCTGCAAGGCGCCGGCGTTGATGCCCGAGTCCGAAGCGCTGATCACGCAGCGGATGCCCGAGACAAAGCCGATGCCGGCGATCAGCCCGCCGCCCGGCACGCTCTTGTCGAGGTCCGGATTATCCAGGCCGAGACCGGCCAGCGAGCATAGTTCGATGAACGGCGCGCCCGGGTCGAGCAGCAGCGCCAGCCGCTCGCGCGGCAGCAGCTGGCCGCGCTTCTCGAAGCGCTCGCGCGAAGCGGCGGAGGTGTCGGCGGCACGGCGCTCGAAGGCACGGATGCGTTCCAGCAGCGCCAGCATGCCGCTGCGGTTGGCCTGGAATGCTTCGCTGCCGCCTGAAATTCTGGATTCGATATGGGCCATGGACTTGTGAAATTGACTGTCCGGGGCTGGTGCGCGCCGGCTTGAAACCATGGTAGGGGCGGCGCTGGCCGGGGTCTTGCGAGAACTGGCTGTGCTGAGCGCGCCGCGGGCGCGTGCTCAGTCCGCCCGCAATGTGACCCGGCACTTGGGCAGCAAGGCGCCGGGCGCGTAGGACAGCTTGGTCTGGCGGAAGTTGTCCAGCCCCATGTCCTGCTCGAAGTTCAGCCACGCCACCGGCCGCGCGAAGGCCGCGCAGAAGTGGTGGAACATGTACTGGTAGATGCCCTTGTAAGCACCGAGCCCCTTGGCGAAGCGCATGGCGAACACGGCCGGACGGATTTCCTGCGCCAGCACGAAGCCGACCGGCAGGCCATCCACTTCGTAGAGGAAACCTTCCAGCCCGAGCACGCCGGCATGGCGCAGGGCTTCCAGGCATGGCGTGTCGTCGGCCTCGCCTTCGGCCTTGTGCCTGGCCTGCATCCAGCGCCGGTGGACGGACATGGCCTGCTCGGCCAGCCCCGCGTGATACGGGCGCGCGGTGACCGCGTGCGCGGCCAGCAACTGCTTCATCAGGTTGCGCTTCTTGGCCAGCGTGGTGCCGCGGTAGGCGGTGAAATTCGCTGCCGGGTAGAGATAGTCGGCGTCGGCGCGCTCGTCCGTCCAGCGGAACACGGCCGGATCGAGCCGTGCCACCTGCGCCGTGGATAGCGGATAGAAGCAATCGTGCCCGCGCAGCAGCGCGCGCAGCACGGCGTGCGGTGTGCCTTCGAGCGCAAACAGCGGCAGGACATGACGCACGCCGTCATAGGTCACGCCGCTGATATGCGGGTAGTCGCCCGCCACGAAGCGGTAGTCGTGCGCCTGCCGGAACAGGTAGAGATTGGCGAAGGCATGCTCGGACAGGCAGGTCTCGCCGGGATCGACGCTGAGCGCGCGCAGGGCCGCGTCGATGCCGGCGCCCTGCCCGATGGCCAGCGGCGCCCCGGCCGGCGTGGCCAGCGCTACGGCGGGGCCGTTCACCCGGCCTGCGCCGCGCGCACCACGCG